>NZ_CEEDHK010000010.1:0-235497 GCF_979254655.1 Pseudomonas sp. AC229 | reverse complement strand
AGACGGCATACGCGATGTGCCGCTTCGTCTCGTGGGCTCGGAGATGTGTATAAGAGACAGGGGATGACGGTGGGTGATTAAAATTCTCCGTCATCCCCGCGCAGGCGGTGGTCCGACATTTCGGAATCCAGAATCTCGCGCGGGACTACCTTATTGGCAAGCCTCGCAATCCGGCTCGTCAATGGCACAGGCTTTTGGCACTGGAGCCGGGCCGGCAGCCGGGGCTGCAGCGGAGGACTGAGCCGGTGCCGCGCTTTGGCTTTCGCCGCCACCGCTCGACACGGCGTTCAGTTTGCCGGTGTTGATGGTGGATTTTTCGGTGCTGGTGGCGGCCAGGGCGCGGAGGTAGTAGGTGGTTTTCAGGCCACGGTACCAAGCCATGCGGTAGGTCACGTCCAGTTTCTTGCCGCTGGCGCCAGCGATGTAGAGGTTCAGGGACTGGGCCTGGTCGATCCATTTCTGGCGACGGCTGGCGGCGTCCACGATCCACTTGGTGTCGACTTCAAACGCGGTGGCGTAGAGGTCTTTCAGTTCTTGCGGAATACGCTCGATCTGTTGCACCGAACCGTCGTAGTACTTGAGGTCGTTGATCATGACCGAGTCCCACAGGCCACGCGCTTTGAGGTCGCGTACCAGGTAGGGGTTGATCACGGTGAATTCGCCCGAGAGGTTCGATTTCACGTACAGGTTCTGGTAGGTCGGTTCGATCGACTGCGACACGCCGGTGATGTTGGCGATGGTGGCGGTCGGTGCGATGGCCATGATGTTGGAGTTACGGATGCCTTTCTGTACGCGCTCACGAACCGGCGCCCAGTCCAGGCTTTCGGCCAGGTCGACGTCGATGTATTTCTGGCCGCGTTGCTCGATCAGGATTTGCTGCGAGTCGAGCGGCAGAATGCCTTTGCTCCACAGCGAGCCCTGGAAGGTTTCGTAGGCGCCACGCTCATCAGCCAGGTCGCACGATGCTTGGATGGCGTAGTAGCTGACTGCTTCCATGGAGCTGTCGGCGAACTGCACGGCAGCGTCCGAGCCGTATGGAATGTGCTGCAGGTACAGCGCGTCCTGGAAGCCCATGATGCCGAGGCCAACCGGGCGGTGTTTGAAGTTCGAGTTACGCGCTTGCGGCACCGAGTAGTAGTTGATGTCGATAACGTTATCGAGCATGCGAACGGCGGTGTTCACGGTGCGTTGCAGTTTGGCCAGGTCCAGCTTGCCGTCGACGATGTGGTTCGGCAGGTTGATGGAGCCCAGGTTGCAAACGGCGATTTCGTCCTTGTTGGTGTTCAAGGTGATTTCGGTGCACAGGTTCGAGCTGTGTACCACGCCCACGTGCTGCTGCGGGCTGCGCAGGTTGCATGGGTCTTTGAAGGTCAGCCATGGGTGGCCGGTTTCAAACAGCATGGAGAGCATCTTGCGCCACAGGTCTTTGGCTTGGATGGTCTTGAACAGTTTGATTTTGCCGCCGTACTGGGTCAGGGCTTCGTAGTACTCGTAGCGCTCTTCGAAGGCTTTACCGGTGAGGTCGTGCAGGTCTGGCACTTCGCTTGGCGAGAACAGGGTCCACGGGCCGTCGTCGAAGACCCGCTTCATGAACAGGTCTGGAATCCAGTTGGCGGTGTTCATGTCGTGGGTGCGGCGACGGTCGTCACCGGTGTTTTTACGCAGCTCGATGAACTCTTCGATGTCCATGTGCCAGGTTTCCAGGTAGGCACACACCGCGCCTTTGCGCTTGCCGCCCTGGTTTACCGCTACGGCGGTGTCGTTGACTACTTTCAGGAACGGCACAACACCTTGCGATTTGCCGTTGGTGCCTTTGATGTAGGCGCCCAGCGAGCGAACCGGTGTCCAGTCGTTGCCCAGGCCGCCGGCGAATTTGCTCAGCAGCGCGTTGTCGCGAATGGCGTCGTAAATGCCGCCCAGGTCGTCCGGCACGGTGGTCAGGTAGCACGAGCTCAGCTGTGCACGCAGGGTACCGGCGTTGAACAGGGTAGGGGTGGAGCTCATGTAGTCGAACGACGACAGCAAGTTGTAGAACTCGATGGCGCGGTCTTCTTTCTGCTTTTCTTCAATCGCCAGGCCCATGGCCACGCGCATGAAGAACACTTGCGGCAGTTCGAAGCGGATGCCGTCTTTGTGAATGAAGTAGCGGTCGTACAGGGTTTGCAGGCCCAGGTAGGTGAACTGCTGGTCACGCTCGTGGTTGATGGCTTTGCCCAGTTTTTCCAGGTCGAAGTCTTTCAGCACGGGGTTGAGCAGTTCGAACTCAACGCCTTTTTCGATGTAGGCCGGCAGCGCTTTGGCGTACAGGTCGGCCATCTCGTGGTGGGTGGCGCTGGTGGCGACACCGAGGAAGCCCAGGCCTTCGGCGCGGATGTTGTCCATCAGCAGGCGGGCGGTCACGTAGGAGTAGTTCGGCTCACGCTCAACCAGGGTACGGGCGGTCATCACCAGGGCGGTGTTGACGTCGTTCTGGGCCACGCCGTCGTACAGGTTTTTCAGGGTTTCGCGTTGGATCAGGTCGCCGTCCACTTCAGCCAGGCCTTCGCAGGCTTCGGTGACGATGGTGTTCAGTCGGCCCATGTCCAGCGGCGTCACGCTGCCGTCGGGGTGGGTCACGCGAATGCTTGGGTGCGGCTGTGCGGGTTCGTTGCTGCCACGAACGGCGCGCTCTTTGGTGCGGGCGTCGCGGTAGATCACGTAGTCGCGAGCCACTTTCTGCTCGCCGGCACGCATCAGGGCCAGTTCAACCTGGTCCTGGATTTCTTCGATATGGATAGTGCCGCCAGACGGCATGCGGCGCTTGAAGGTGGCGCTGACTTGTTCGGTCAGGCGCGCGACGGTCTCGTGAATGCGCGACGAAGCGGCAGCAGTGCCGCCCTCAACTGCGAGAAAGGCCTTGGTGATGGCAACGGTGATTTTGTCATCGGTATACGGCACCACGGTGCCGTTACGTTTGATCACGCGCAGCTGGCCAGGGGCGGTGGCGTTCAGGTCCTGAGTGGTGTCAGGCACTTGAGGCGCTACGGCCTGGGGGTTCTCGCGAGAGAGGTCGGTCTGCATGAATGTCTCCGTGTTCTGCATTTATCTAAGTTTGGACACTGTCTGGTGAAGCCGTTCATTCCGTGTGTCTTAGAGCCCAAGGGCCCAAAGCCAGGTATTTCAATAACCACATGCCACAAAACAGATGGCCCTGCGCCTGGCGCGCCCGAGTAAGGGGAGGCCGGCAGCAAGGCGTTCAACAGGTCTGAGGGGTACTGCTCAAGCTCATCCCTGGCTCAAAAAGCAACGTTCGTTGGTTAAAACGTAACCACAATACCTAGTGGTGTGTGCCTGGAGGCTTTACACCGAAGCGGGCCGTTCGTCGAGCATAATTTCGGCCAGCTTTCCCATCGGCTGCCGAGGCGGCAAATGGGTGAATTTCTTAGCGCTAGTGCCACCGGCGGCAGGCCAGCGAACGGGCCGTTGCGTTTCATTCTTCTAGTGTCCGGTAACGGGTCAAAACCCAACATGTAGGTGTTTGGCGCGATGGGGATACAAGATAGAGCGCTCACCGACGCATTGCAAGGCGACTGTTACACACAGCCTGTGGATAAAGCTGTGGGTTACTTTAGGGTAACTTCGTTGAGCCCCCGTAGTCAGCGGCATTGACCATATTCCGCCATTCGTCGCTGATGAAATGCTGCGTTTTGTAGGGCGAGTCCTACATCGCGCGGTGGTGAGGCTAACACTATATGTTGTGTTTTTTGTTGCAGTGCATAGGGGCTTTATGCGTGTGGTTGGTCGAGTGCGGCGCTGGAGCGTTCCCCCCTCTCCCTAGCCCTCTCCCCGAGGGGCGAGGGGACTGACCGTCGCGCGGTTCGGCCCAGCTCGCCCGTGAACGAGAAAGGGCAAGGTCCTACGCAGGACTTAGCCGATATACAATGCCGCCCTTTCGCAGTCCCGCCCTCATTTAGTAGGAGTCAGTGGTGGAGCAAGAAGCCTGGCACATCCTTATTGTCGAAGACGACGAGCGTCTGGCCGAGCTCACCCGTGAGTACCTGGAAGCCAATGGGCTGCGCGTGGCCATTGAGTCGGACGGGGCGAAAGCGGCGGCGCGCATTCTGCGGGATCAGCCCGATTTGGTGGTGCTCGACCTTATGCTGCCGGGCGAAGACGGCTTGTCTATTTGCCGCAAAGTGCGCGGCAGCTACCACGGCCCCATCCTCATGCTCACCGCGCGCAGCGACGACATGGACCAAGTGCTCGGCCTGGAAATGGGCGCCGACGATTACGTGTGCAAACCCGTCCGCCCGCGCGTGCTGCTGGCACGCATCCGCGCACTGCTGCGGCGCAGCGAGGGCGCCAGCGAGCCGGTGCCGGCCGACGCCCAGCGCCGGTTGCAGTACGGCGTGCTGGTGATCGACAGCGCCATGCGCGAAGCCTGGCTGCGTGAGCAGAGCATCGAGCTGACCAGCGCGGAATTCGATTTGCTCTGGCTGCTGGCCTCCAATGCCGGGCGAATTTTGTCTCGCGAAGAGATTTTTACCGCCTTGCGCGGCATTGAGTACGACGGCCTCGACCGCTCCATTGACGTACGCATTTCCCGTATTCGGCCGAAAATCGGCGACGATCCGATGCACCCACGGCTGATCAAAACCGTGCGTAGCAAGGGTTACCTCTTTGTAGCTGAGGCGGCAGAAGCGCTCGCCAGCTAACGCGCGGCGCTTCTTTATATAAGAACAAACCCAGGACGCCCGGCATGAACTCGATTTTCCTGCGCATTTACGGCGGCATGCTGGCCGCCTTCGTGCTGGTGGCGTTGCTGGGCGTGCTGAGCCTGCACTGGCTCAACGAGGCGCGCGCCGACCAGTACCGCGAGCGCCTGGCGCGCGGCACGTTCAGCCTAATGAGCGACAACCTGGAAAACATGACGCCCGTGGAGCGCCGCCGCGCGGTGATCGTCTGGGGGCGTTTGCTCGGTATTCCTCTGGCGCTTGAACCGTTAGACGCGCAGGTGCTCGACAGCCGCGCGCGCAGCCGCGTTCTCGACGGCCAGGTGCTGGTCGAGCAAACCGGCCCGCACGCGGCCAAGGTCTACGGCCTGGTTAGCGAGGCCGAGCAACTGGTGCTGGTGGGCGAGGTGCAGCAGATCAGCGAACAACTGGCACGCGCCACGGTGTATTTGCTCATCGACGAGCTGATTCGCTATCCCATCGCTGAACAACCGCAACGCCTGGAGGCGCTGGCCGCTGCCAAGTCGTTCGGCTTCAACCTGCGGCTGGTCAAACCGGCTGATGCCGAGCTGGACGACGACCAGCGCCGCCGCATCGATGAAGGCGACACGGTGATGGCGCTGGGTAAAGAGGGCGATTCGATTCACGTGTTTTCGGGCGTGGCCGGCACGCCGTGGGTGCTGGAAATCGGTCCGCTGTATCAAATGAACCCCTATCCGCCGCAACTGTTGTTCTTGATTGGCGCTATCGGCCTGAGCCTGATCGGTTTGATTGTTTACCTGTTGGTGCGCCAGTTGGAGCAGCGCTTGCTCGGGCTGGAAGAAACCGCCACACGCATCGCCTTGGGCAAGCTGGAGTCACGGGTGCCGGCCGGCGGCGCCGATTCGGTGGGGCGGCTGGCGGCGGCGTTCAACGCGATGGCCGAGCATTTGCAGCGCTCGCTGACGATTCAGCGCGAAATGGTGCGCGCCGTTTCCCACGAACTGCGCACGCCGGTGGCGCGCTTGCGCTTTGGCCTGGAAATGATCGGCGACGCGCAAACCGACGCGGCGCGGCGCAAGTACATGGATGGCATGGATGGCGACATTCAGGACCTGGATAAATTGGTCGACGAAATGCTCACCTACGCGCGCCTGGAGCAGGGCGCCCCCGCGCTGAATTTCCAGCCCATCGACCTCGACGCCTTGCTCGATCAGGTGATCGACGAGTTGGCGCCGCTGCGTCCGGGCGTGCGCGTGGAGCGCGGGCCGAGCATTCCCGCCGTCGATGGCAGCGGCGCGCTGGTGGAGGCCGAGTGGCGCTACCTGCACCGCGCCTTGCAAAACCTGGTGAGCAACGCCATGCGCCACGCCGAGTCGCGGGTGCGCCTGAGTTATCAAGTTGGGTTGAAGCGCTGTCGCCTGGACGTGGAAGACGACGGCCCCGGTATTCCCGAAGCCGAGTGGGAGCGGCTGTTCACGCCGTTTCTACGTCTGGATGACAGCCGCACCCGCGCCTCGGGCGGGCACGGGCTGGGCCTTTCCATCGTGCGGCGGATTATTTACTGGCACGGCGGCCGCGCCCAGATCAGCCGCAGCGAAGCATTAGGCGGCGCCTGTTTCAGCCTGGTGTGGCCACGTAAACAATGAGTCTTCGCGAACGCTTATTTGCCGGGCGCCTGGCCGTGTTTGCGCCGACTGTGGCGGATGCGGGCGGCACGCTCTTGAGCGAATTCTTGCAGCCGTCAGGTTTGGACCAGCGACTGCGCGCCATTTACGGTGACGACCTGTTCGCCACCCGGCGCGCGGTGCTGGCCTCCCAATATTCCAAGTACTACTTCATGGCCCTGCTGCCGCCCGTGCTGGTGGCCACGCTGGTGCACGGCTGGCGCTTGCCGTTGTCTGGCCTGCGCGTGGTGCTGGATGAGCGGGGGCTGCCCAGCGCCATTCACTTCGCCAACGATGGCGAGCCGGGCACGCAGGCCAAATGTTTTGCCGATTTGATGGAGCGCCACCTGCCCGACCTGATCGAGGCTCTCGCGGCGTTTGGTCAGGTGCCAGCTGCGGTGCTGTGGGGCAACGTCGGCGATTATTTTGAAAGCACGTTGCAAACCCTCGGGGCGCTGACCGAGGCCGAGCTGGACGGCGGTTTCGCCTGGCTGCGCGATGCTGAAAGCCCGCTGTATAAAGCCGTGGCCTATACGCCGCGTCGTCAGCGCCGCACCTGCTGCCTGGCGCACGAAGTGGAAGGCATCGGCCACTGCGAGCATTGCCCGATCAGTCGCCGCTAAGCCGCCACGGCCACCAGGCTGAGCAGGCGGCCGTCGAACTGGCCGAATTGGCCGACTAACTCCGCGCCGCTTTTCCATTCTTCCGACAGATCAGTCAGCAGCCGCAGCCGTGCGCTGCCGGCTGCGTCCCACTCCAGCACTTCGGCGTGCTCGAAGTAGAAGCGCTGCAAGGTGAGTGGATACAGGGCTTTGAACAGGCTTTCTTTCAAGGAGAACGTCAGCGTTACCAGCAGCCCCAACTGCTCGGGGTCGAGCACGCTGGCGCGGCGCAGTTCGGCGGGTGTGAGAATTTCTTCCTGCAGGCGCGCGGCGCGGTCGTGGCTGAGCAGGTTTTCCACGTCGAGCCCCAGGCCGCGCCAGTGGCGGCTGTCGGCGACCACAGCGGCCGCCCATTGCTTGCCGTGGGTGATCGAGCCGCTGATGCCGGCAGGCCATTGCGGCGCGCGGTCGGCGCCAACGGCGGGCACGATCTCGCTGCCATTCAAGCGGCGCAACGCTTCGCGGGCACAGATGCGGCCGGCAAGAAACTCGGCCTGGCGCTTGGCCACGCCGTGGGTCGGCGGAATGTGGCTGCGCTGGAAATCGTCGGGCTGCACCAATGCGGGATCGAACGGGGCGCTGACGAACTGGCTGTTGGGCAAAGGCTGGGGCAAGGGCCAATGATCGTTGAGCGGGCCACAGCAGGCGGGGAGGGCGTAGGTATGCATGGCGGCATTCTGCCGGGTCGCGGCGCGGCGAGCCAGCGTCGCGCGGTGCGCTGGGAGGCGGGCACTTACATTTCTTTGCACAACCGCAACAAAGCGACACGGAACCGGCGCGCCACATTTGCCAGACTGCGGCCGCGTTTCTCGGAACGCAGGTGAGGTTGTAGTTTGGCGCTGACGCTTCGAGGCGTATCGCGCCGAACCTTAGTCACTGATTAAGTGCGGGAGCCCGTTTGGGCTCCCGTTTTTTTTTGCCCTGGGCGATCATTCGCACCTTTCCGTTGTGCGCAAGGGCTGGCCATGAAACCCGAAGACCTGCTGCTACTCGTCACCCGCGAGATGCCTTATGGCAAATACAAAGGCCGATTGATCGCCGACTTGCCGGGCCATTACCTCAACTGGTTCGCCCGCGAAGGCTTCCCCAAAGGCGAAATCGGCGCGCTGTTGCAGCTAATGCAGGAGATCGACCACAACGGCCTGTGGGAATTGTTGACGCCGCTGCGCAAGAAACCGCGTGGCAGTGGCCACCCCAAACCCCTGTAGGAGCGGCTTTAGCCGCGAAGCTGTTGATCTGTTTTCTGCCCAAGACACTGGTTTCCAGGCCTGGCCAATCGCGGCTAAAGCCGCTCCTACAGTTGAGGGGTTGGCCAACCTACCAATCCAACGTCAACTGACTGTGGAACTCCCGCTCAACCCCACTCAGCGGGTCGATAAACCGCAAGCTCTGCGCCAGCAACTGGAGCGGCTTGCTGTAGTCATCCACCGCATCCTCCACCAGCACCGGATAAAACGGGTCGTTGCAAATGCCTGCGCCGAGCGCCGCCATGTGCAGGCGCAGTTGATGTTTTTTGCCGGTCACCGGGTACAAGCCATAACGCCACAGCTCGCCGTTGCGCTCGCGCACGTCCATCAGCGTTTCGCTGTTGGGCGTGCCGTCGCCTTCCTTCATTAAAAAGAACGGCTCGCCAGCCACCATGCGGGTTTTGTGCAGGTGAGGGAATTGCACGTGGGGCAGGGCGGGGGCGATGGCTTCGTAGGTCTTATGCATGGCGCGGTCGGCGAATAAACGCTGGTACGCGGCGCGGGTTGTTGGCTGAACGGAGAACAACACCAGGCCCGCGGTGAGGCGGTCGATGCGGTGCAGCGGCACCAGGTCATGGCTGTTGAAGCGTTTGCTCAAGCGCGCGAGCAAGGTTTGTTCAACGTACTCGCCAGCGGGCGTTACCGAGAGGAAGTGCGGCTTGTCGGCGACGATCAAATGCTCATCGGCATACAGCACGGTTTCCTCGAACGGCACCGGGGTTTCGTTCGGCACTTCGCGGAAGTAATAAATGCGCAGGCCTTGTTTGTACGGATGACCGGGGCCGATGGGCTGCTCGTGCTCATCCAGCACCTTGCCGCGCGCCATGCGTTCCAACCAGGTGTCGCGGCTCATCGCCGAGAAGTGCGCGCACAGGCAATCCAGCACCGTGAGCCACGGGCCGGCGGGAAGGTACAAGGTGCTGCGACGGGCGGGGTGGGACATGAAAAAGCGCCAGAAAAAGAGGCGGAATTCTACCTGTGTTTGCGCAAGATTTTGCGGGACCCGCAACCTGTAGGAGAGGCGGTGCGGGCGCGCCGTTTAGCTTTCCTGCGCGCGATACGCGCCGGGGGTTAATCCGGTCCATTTTTTGAACGCCCGATGAAACGCCGACGGTTCGGAAAACCCCAGCTGCTCGGCAATATCCTGAATCGCCAGGTTGTCGCGGCCCAGGTGGTAAATCGCCAAGTCGCGGCGCAGGTGGTCTTTGAGTTCCTGAAAGCTTGAGCCTTCTTCGCGCAGGTGCCGGCGCAGGGTTTGCGGGCTCATGTGCAGGTGCTGAGCCACGGTGTCGAGGTCCGGCCATTCGCTGCAGTCGCGCCCGAGCAGGCGGCGGATTTGGCTGATCAGGCTATCGCCGCCGTCGGGGCGGGCGAGCAGGTCGGCGGGCGAGTGTTCGAGGAAATGCTTGAGCGTGCGCTCGTCTTGCAGCAGCGGCATCGCCAGGTAGCGCGCCTGAAACAGCAGACTGGTGCTGTCGGCCGAAAAGCGCCGCGCGTTGGGGAACAGCAGGTCGTATTCGGCGCTGTGGTCCGGTTCGGCGTGGCGAAAGGTGGCTTCTTGCAAGCGAATGCGTTGCCCGATCAGCCAACTGGCCAGGCGGTGCCAGATCACCAGCAGGCTTTCCACCAGAAAGTGGTCCGGGTCGAGCAAGTTGCTGTCGTCCACCGTCAGCCGCGCCCATTCGCCTTCGCGGCTGAGGGTGATCTTCGGCGCGTCGTCGAACAGGCTGTAAAACAAGGTGCCGCGCAGCAGCGCCTTTTCCAGCGTGTGGCAGTGGATCAGGGCGTAACACATCATCGCGAAGGTGCCGGGCTTGCTGCGGCTGCGGCCAAAGCCCATGTATTCGTCGGCGAGTTTTTCCCACAGCAACTGCATCAGCCTGGCGAACTGCTCCGGCGCCACGCGGGCGCGTGGCTCGCTGAGCAGCGCTGGCTGAATGTTCGCCTCGCGCAGCAGCGCCGTGCAGTCCACACCTTGGCGCTCGGCGCCACGCAGGGCGGCACGAACGAAATGGCTGGCGATGGTGCGTTCACGCATGGACGGGGCTCGGCAGAAAAGGCCGGTCGATGGTAAGCACGGCGTTGCAGCGGAACAAGGGTTGTGTCCTTGGCTATGCTTTTTGTAGGCGGTTTTCCCCCAGCCGTGCGGCGGTGGCGGGGGATATCCGCCAGTGGCTGGCGGAAAGCCGCCAAAAGCGACGCCATTTTGCTCGGGTTTTGTTTGCAACACGCTGAATTTAAAGGGATTGGTGCAATAGTTTAAGGATGGCATGACCTCTGCAATAGGCGATCAAGGCTTGCAGCTATGCAGGCTGGCCAACAACAAATCCCTCCGGTTCAGGAGGGTTAGCGCACAGGCAGCGCGCGCGTTTGGAATGACGCCGTGCAGTCGTTGAGGAACATGCCATGACCCGCAAACCGTTCTATAAGGTTCTTTATGTTCAAGTGCTGGTAGCCATCGCTATCGGCGTGTTGCTTGGGCACTTCTACCCAGACACTGCTGTTGCCCTCAAGCCGCTCGGCGACGGGTTCGTCAAGCTGATCAAAATGATCATCGCCCCCATCATTTTCTGCACCGTGGTTACCGGTATTGCCGGCATGCAGAGCATGAAAGCAGTCGGCAAAACCGGCGGTTACGCGCTGCTCTATTTCGAAATCGTTTCCACCATCGCCCTGCTGATCGGCCTGTTTGTCGTCAACATCGTGCAGCCTGGCGTTGGCATGCACATCGACCCCGCGTCGCTGGATACCTCGGGTATCGCGGCTTACGCAGCGGCCGGTGAAAAACAAAGCACCATCGAGTTCATCATGAACGTGATTCCGGCCACTGTGGTCGGTGCCTTTGCCGGTGGTGACATCCTGCAAGTGCTGTTCTTCTCGGTCCTGTTCGGCTACGCCTTGCACCGCGCGGGTGACTACGGTCGTCCGGTGTTTGATTTCATCGAACGCATCTCGCAAGTGTTCTTCGGCATCATCGGCGTGATCATGAAAGTCGCACCGCTGGGCGCCCTGGGTGCCATGGCCTTCACCATCGGTAAATACGGTGTGGGTTCGCTGGTGCAACTGGGCTACCTGATGGCGTGCTTCTACGTCACCTGCCTGCTGTTCGTGCTGGTGGTTCTGGGCGGCATTGCACGCTTCCACGGTTTCAGCATTCTCAAGTTCGTGCGTTACATCCGTGAAGAACTGCTGATCGTGCTCGGCACCTCGTCTTCCGAAACCGCGCTGCCGCGTATGATCGACAAGATGCAGAAACTGGGCGTGAACAAATCGGTTGTGGGTTTGGTGATTCCAACCGGTTACTCGTTCAACCTCGACGGCACCTCCATCTACCTGACCATGGCTGCCGTGTTTATCGCACAAGCCACCGACACGCCGATGGACATCTCGCACCAGGTTGCCCTGATTCTGGTGCTCCTGATCGCCTCCAAGGGCGCAGCGGGCGTTACCGGCAGCGGGTTTATCGTATTGGCTGCCACCTTGTCGGCCGTCGGCCACCTGCCGGTTGCCGGTCTGGCGCTGATTCTCGGCATCGACCGTTTTATGTCCGAAGCCCGCGCCCTCACCAACCTCGTCGGCAACGGCGTGGCGACCATCGTGGTCGGCAAATGGTGCGGCCAGGTTGATAACGAAACGCTGCAACGCGAGCTGGAACAAGGCGCTACCGCTGAAGTGGTGGCGGTTGAAGGCGAGAGCAAGCCTGCGCATGGCTAATTAAGTTTTACGGTTTACTGCCTCTTCACGAGAGAGGAAGCTTTTACAGCCCACCAATTGGTGGGCTTTTTTTTCCTTTGATTTTCGTAGGAGCCAGCTTGCTGGCGAACCCTGCAAACCTTGGCTGGTAAAGGTGTTTGCAGGGTTCGCGACCAAGGTCGCTCCTACAATTCGAGCTCGCCTTTTCCAGGAATCGCGGCATTCCGCTTTAGCCGCGATGCTTTTAGCCGCGAAAAAATCATTCATATCCTTATGCCATTAAATTCCTTGGCCCCTCGCACTTATGCCCTTATCGTCGCGCCATAACTTGTTATAACAAGTGCCGAAAGACTGACGAGAAATCCCATGGCCGAGTTGATCCCCCTGTCCCCCGTTCCCTTATACAGCCAGCTCAAAGACGTGCTGCGCGCGCGCATTCTCGATGGCACGTACCCGGCGCTGAGCCGTATGCCATCCGAAAGCGAGCTGGGCGCGGCCTTTGCGGTCAGCCGCATTACGGTGCGTCAGGCGCTGGGCGATTTGCAGAAAGAGGGGCTGATTTTCAAGATTCACGGCAAGGGCACATTTGTGGCCAAGCCCAAGGCGTTTCAGAACGTCAGCACCTTGCAGGGCCTCGGCGAGTCGATGCGGCAGATGGGCTACGAGGTGATTAACCGCCTGCACAGCGTCAAGCACATTCCCGCGTCGGCGTTGGTGGCCGAGCGGCTGAAGGTGGAAGAGGGGGCGCCAGTGACCGAAATCAAACGCGTGCGCCTGGTGAATCGCGAACCCATTTCCCTGGAAGTGACGTACGTGCCGGCCCATTTGGGTGAGCGCCTGGAAAAGGCCGATCTGGTTACCCGCGACATCTTTCTGATTCTGGAAAACGACTGCGGCATCGCCCTGGGCCACGCCGATTTGGCGATTGACGCCATTCTCGCCGACGCCGATTTAACCCGGGCGCTGAACGTGGAAGAGGGCGCGCCGATCATGCGTATCGAACGCCTGACCCACGACGCCGACGGCACGCCGCTGGATTTCGAACACCTCTATTACCGCGGCGATGCTTTCCAGTACCGCCTGCGCATCGACCGCCACAAAGGACGTCACGCATGAGCCAGTACCAAACCCTCGAGCGCGAGTACGACATCGTCATCATCGGCGGCGGCACGGCCGGCCCCATGGCGGCGATCAAGGCCAAGGAGCGCAACAAAAACCTGCGCGTGTTGCTGCTGGACAAAGCCAACGTGAAACGCAGCGGCGCCATCAGCATGGGCATGGACGGCCTCAACAACGCCATCATTCCCGGCCACGCCACGCCCGAGCAGTACACCAAGGAAATCACCGTGGCCAACGACGGCATCGTCAACCAGGCCGCCGTCTACGCCTATGCCACCCACAGCTTCGAAACCATCGAGCAACTGGACCGCTGGGGCGTGAAGTTCGAGAAAGATGAAACCGGCGACTACGCGGTGAAAAAGGTGCACCACATGGGCGCCTACGTGTTGCCGATGCCCGAGGGGCACGACATTAAAAAGGTGCTGTACCGCCAGCTCAAACGCGCCCGGGTAGAAATCACCAACCGCGTGATCGCCACCCGTTTGCTCACCGACGCCGAAGGCACGGTCAATGGCGTGATGGGCTTTGACAGCCGCACCGCCGACTTTCATCTGATCAAGGCCAAGGCGGTGATTCTCTGCTGCGGCGCGGCCGGGCGCCTTGGTTTGCCGGCCTCCGGTTACCTGATGGGCACCTACGAAAACCCCACCAACGCCGGCGACGGCTACGCCATGGCGTACCACGCCGGGGCGGAGCTGGCGAACCTGGAATGCTTTCAGATCAACCCATTGATCAAGGACTACAACGGCCCGGCGTGCGCTTACGTCACCGGGCCGCTGGGCGGCTACACCGCGAATAACAAAGGGGAGCGCTTTATCGAGTGCGACTACTGGAGCGGGCAAATGATGTGGGAGTTTCACCAGGAGCTGGAAAGCGGCAACGGCCCGGTGTTTCTCAAGCTCGATCACCTGGCTGAAGAAACCATCCAGAACATCGAAGAAATTCTGCACAGCAACGAGCGCCCCAGCCGTGGCCAGTTCCACGCCAACCGGGGCACCGACTACCGCCAGAGCATGGTGGAAATGCACATCTCGGAAATCGGTTTCTGCTCCGGCCACAGCGCCTCTGGCGTGTGGGTGAACGAGCGCGCGGAAACCTCGGTGAAGGGTTTGTACTCGGCCGGCGACATGGCTGCCGTGCCGCATAACTACATGCTCGGCGCCTTCACCTACGGCTGGTTTGCCGGTCACAACGCGGCCGACTATGTGGCCGAACGCGACTTCACCGCGCTCAATGCCGAGCAGATCGAACGTGAGCGTGCGCGGGTGTACGCACCGCTGCTGCGTGAACACGGCCTGCCGCCGGCGCAGGTGGAATACAAACTGCGCCGCTTCGTAAACGACTACCTGCAGCCGCCAAAAGTAACCAAGAAAATGCAGCTGGGGCTCGACCGTTTCGCTGCTATCGAACACGACCTCGACCAGCTCAAGGCCAACAACCCGCACGAACTGATGCGCGCCTTGGAAGTAAGCGTCATCCGCGACTGCGCTGAAATGGCCGCCCGCGCTTCGCTGTTTCGCGCCGAAAGCCGCTGGGGTTTGTACCACCACCGCGTCGACCACCCGCAGCGCAACGACGCCGACTGGTTCGTGCACTGCCACCTGCACAAAGGCGCTGATGGGCGCATGACCAGCTTCAAGAAACCGGTCGAACCGTACCTGATCGCCCTCGATGACGAAGAGCAGCAGGCCTACAACCGCCTGCGCGTAAAGGCCGAAGCGGCCGCCTGAACCTAACGAGAGAGCCAGAGGCTCCGAGGACACCGTGTCATGGCCTATCAGCCCCAGGAAATTTTCTTCCGCAGCAACGCGCCGGTGACCATCGACGAAGACAAATGCATCGCCGAAAAAGGCTGCACCGTCTGCGTCGAGGTCTGCCCCATGGACCTGCTGGCCATCAACCCGGCCACGCAAAAGGCCTACATGGCCTTCGACGAATGCTGGTACTGCATGCCTTGCGAGAAAGACTGCCCGACCGGGGCGGTGAAGGTTGAGATTCCGTATTTGTTGAGGTGATCCCGACGCCGCCACCGTCCCTGTAGGAGAGGCTTTAGCCTCGATGCTTTTGAAGGGACGCACGTGTTGAGTCCGAGGTTCGGTTAAACGCAAAAACCTAAAACCAACCTCCGTCATCCTCGCGAAAGCGGGGATCCAGAATTTCGGCTTAATCGGAGAGCCTGGATCCCGAATCGTCGGACCGCCGCGTTCGCGAGGATGACGGTGAGAAGTCAGCCGACGGTGAAAACTCAGACGACGGCGGAAAAAGTTTAGAAATTGCCATCCGGACCCCCGGACGCCTTGCCCGCAAAACCCCCTCGTTTCCCACCACCAAAACCGTGGCGGAGACGACATAAAACAACCAACGATTCGAGGGGAAACACCCATGCACTTACGCACTCTAGCCGGCCTCGCGCTGGCCATCGGCCTGGCTTCCACCCAGGCCCACGCGGAGAAAATCCGTATCGCCATCGGCACCCAGGACACCACCATCAACTGCGCCACCGGCGGCCTGCTGATTCGGGAGTTGGGCCTGCTGGACAAATACCTGCCCCACGACGGCAAGTACAAAGACGCCACCTATGACGTGCAGTGGAAGAACTTCACCAGCGGCGCGCCGCTGACCAATGAGATGGTGGCCGGCAAGTTGGATTTCGGCGCCATGGCCGACTTCCCCGGCTCGTTCAATGGCGTGGCGTTCCGCGATGCCGGCAAGCAGAGCCTGTTTATCAGCGTGTTGTCCGGCAGCACTACGGGCAGCGGTAACGGCATTGTGGTGCCGGCTTCATCCAGTGTGCAGTCGTTGGCGCAGTTGAAGGGAAAGACCATTTCCGTGCCGTTCGCCTCCACCGCCCACGGCATGTTGTTGCGCGCTGTCGCGGCTCAGGGCTGGGACCCGGAGAAAGACGTGAAGATCATCGCCCAGGCCCCGGAAATCGCCGGTTCGGCCCTGCGCAGCAACCGCATCGAAGCCCACGCCGACTTCGTGCCGTTCGCCGAGTTGTTCCCTAACCGCGGCTTTGCACGAAAAATTTACGACGGCTCGCAAGCCAATGCGCCGACCTTCCATGGCGCCTTGGTGGCAGCGGATTACGCCAAGCAGTACCCGGAAATCGTCACCGCCTACCTGCGCGCCAGCCTGGAGGCGGACCAACTGATTGCCGCCGAGCCGGAGAAATACAGCGAGCTGATCGAGAAGGTCACTGGCGTTGAAGCCGAGGTGAATTACCTGTTCCACGGCCCGCTCGGTTTGCAGACGCGCGATTTGACCTGGAAGCCGGAATACCGCAAAGCGGTGGCCACGGCGATCGACACGCTCAAGCTGCTGAAGAAGACCGATAAGGGCCTGGATGTCGACAAGTTCGTCGACGACCAGTACATCCGCGCGGCCTTCAAACAGTCCGGCCAGGACTACGACAAAGCGCTGACCAACTATTCGCCGGCGCCGCTCAAGGCCAACGACGCGATCACCGGCAAACCGATCACCGACTTCAAACGCCTGGCGCAAATCTGGGTGCGCGGCGAAGACAAAGTGCGCCACTACAGCTCGCCGGAAGAAGCGCTGAAGGCACTGGCCAGCTTGGAAAAAGAAGGCAAAGACATTCGCGCCATCTACGCCCAGGCAGCCGACAGCGGCATCAAGCTGCTCGCCAGCCAGGCCTGGTTTGTGCGCAACGACAAGGGCGAGGTGAACGCGTTTTTGTTGAAGGATCAGGCGGTTGCGTATGCCAGCGCCAACGGCGGCACGGCGCTGGATTTTGCCAGCGTTAACCAACCGTCCGTGGCGGGGCTTTGAGTTCGCCGAGACCGCGCAAGGCGTGAACCCCTGGATCCCGGAACGTCCGACCGCCGCCTACGCGGGGATGACGGCGTCATTTCATCCAACCACCGTCATTCCGGCGAAGGCCGGAATCCAGAATTTTGTAGGAGTACGCAGTGATCCGTTCCACCCTTTACCGCTGGCCCCTACGCCTAACCTCATTGGCCGCCTGCCTGTTGTTCTGGCACCTGGCCGCCAGCCATCATCTGGACTTGGGCCTGCTGACGTTCACCTACGTGCCCACCCCAAGCGCCGTGGCGCAGGCCGCCGTGGCGTTGGTGGAAAGCAGCAAGCTGTGGGCGCACTTGTCGAGCAGCCTGATGCGGGTATTCGCCGGTTACCTGGCGGCCGCGTTGTTCGGCGTGCTGCTGGGCGTGGCCATCGGCCGCTGGAAATGGGCGCAAGACACGCTGTTGCCACCGCTGGAAGTGCTGCGGCCGATTCCGGCAGTGGCTTGGATTCCCCTGGCGATTCTGATGTTTCCTTCGTCCGAGCTGTCGATGGTGTTTATCACCTTCACCGGCGCGCTGTTCCCGGTGCTGCTCAATACGGTGCATGGCGTTGAAGGCGTTGACCCGCGCCTGATCGCCTCGGCGCGCAGCCTGGGCGCGGGACGTTGGGCCATTTTGCGTGAGGTGGTGTTGCCGGGCGCGGCGCCGAGCATCGTCACCGGCTTGGCCATCGGCATGGGCACCTCGTGGTTCTGCCTGGTGACGGCGGAAATGATCTCCGGGCAGTTCGGCATCGGCTACTACACGTGGGAGTCCTACACCATCCAAAACTACCCGGACATCATTGTCGGCATGCTGCTGATCGGCGTGCTGGGCATGGGCAGCAGCGCCCTGGTTAAACGCCTGGGCGCGCGGGTGACGCCGTGGTATCGGGGGAACAATTGATGACCAGTCACGAACATTTTCTGGCGGCCGGGCGCATCGATGTCGAGCGCCTGACCATTCGCCTGGGGCAGGGCGCGCAGGCGTTCGAGGCGGTGCAAAGCTTGGATTTCAGCGTCGCGGCGGGCGAGTTTGTGTGCATTCTCGGGCCGTCGGGTTGCGGTAAATCGACCTTGCTCGGCGCGCTGGCGGGGCACTTGCAGCCCAGCGCTGGCTTGCTGCGCGTGGATGGCGAGGTGGTCGATGGCCCGTCGCCGGCGCGCGGCATGGTGTTCCAGCACCACACCCTGCTGCCCTGGCGCAGCGTGCTCGATAACGTCGCCTTCGGCTTGAAGATGCAGGGCCTGAACAAGACCGCGCGCCGCCAGCAAGCGCAGGATTTTCTGCGCGTGGTCGGCCTGCAGGATTTCGCCAGCCGCTGGCCCAATCAGCTTTCCGGCGGCATGCAACAACGGGCCGAAATCGCCCGGGTACTGATCAATCGGCCGCGCCTGTTGCTGATGGACGAACCCTTCGGCGCCCTCGACGCGCAAACCCGTGGGCGGATGCAGGAACTGCTGCTGGACATCTGGGGACGCATCCGCACCACCGTGGTGTTCGTCACCCATGACATCGACGAGGCGCTGTTTCTGGCCGATCGCATTCTGGTGATGAGCCCGCGTCCCGGCCGTTTTATCGAAGACCTGCGCGTGGACTTTTCCCGCCCGCGCCGCGCCGAGCTGCTGACCAGTCCGGCCTTCACCCACCTCAAACGTCACTGCCTGGAACTGCTGCGCCACGAAGAAGGGCGCGAGTTGCCTCGGCTTACCCCGCTGGGTTTGCCCAGCGATCATCCGCCTCTGCGAATAGCCCTATGACTGATCTGACTGAACTGCACACCGACAACCCCGACATTCTGGCCCTGCAACCGCGCCTGGACAGCAGCGATGCGGGCGTGCGCCGCATCGCCCTGATCGAGTTGGCCGACCTCGAAGACCCGGACGGCCTGCCGTGGCTGACCCGCGCCTTGGCCAGCGACAGCGCCGCCGAGGTGCGCAGCGAAGCCGCGCGTTTGCTCGAAGCCTGGGAAGAAGACGAGGTGGTAAACGCCTTGTGCGCCGCGCTGGCCGATGCCGACGAAGCGGTGCGCGGCGCGGCGGCGCAAAGCTTGAGCGAGCTGAAAACCCTCGAGGCCGGTCGCGTGGTGCTGCCGTGGGCCGCCCATGGCGATGCGTTTGTGCGCGCCAGCGCCTTGCGTGCGTTGCGCGAGCTGCGCCTGCCGGAGAGCGCGCCGGCCGCCGTGTTGGCGCTGAACGACGGCGATGCTTTTGTGCGCCGCGAGGCGGTGGGCATTCTGGGTTGGCTCAAGCAGCACAGCGCGTTGCCCGAGCTGGCGCGCCTGGCCAGCGGCGACCCGGACGCTGAAGTGCGCCGCGCCGCCACCGGCGCCCTCGGTCTGGCTACCGATGCCAGCGTGCTGCCGGCGTTGCAGGCAGCGCTGGTCGATCCGGCGTGGCAAGTGCGCGAAGAGGCGGCCACCACGCTCGGCAAAGTCGGCGCCACGGATGCCGGCCCAAGCCTGATCGCCGCCTTGCAAGACGACTACTGGCAAGTGCGCCTGCGTGCGGCGCGAGCCTTGGGGAAATTGCGCTTTGCCGGGGCCTTGGCGGCGCTGGTCGAGGTGCTGGGCCATTCCATCAGCAACTTGCGTAAAGAAGCCGCGCTGGCGTTGGGCGAGCTGGCCGACAGCGCAGCACTGCCCGGGTTGCAAGCCGCCGAGCACGACAGCGATCCGGAAGTGCGCAAAGCCGTACGCATCGCCATCGCCCAGCTTCAGGTGCAGGGGTAATGGACGCGCCCGTGGCCTTGCGCAATCGCCGGCAAGAACGGCAGTTGCTGATCGAGTGGACGGCCGGCGTTGCTGTTGAATTGAGCCACGCGCAGTTGCGCGGCGCCTGCCCGTGTTCCGGCTGCAAGGCCGCGCGGCTGGGCGGGCGCATCGCGCTGGTTGACGAAAGCGTGCAACTGACCGGTATTCATCCGCAGGGCTATGGCGTGCAGCTGGTGTTCAGCGACGGGCACGAGCGCGGCATTTATCCGTGGGACTATCTGCGTGGATTAGCATGACGGCGGCTTTGGCGCGACGCGATTGACGCGTTAACATCCGGCGCTTCGAGGTTTTGGGAAGTACCGCAGCGTGAGCACGCCAATCATCACCACCGAAGGCCATGAAGCGCTCAAGCAAGAGCTGGATTATCTCTGGCGCGTGAAACGGCCGGACACCACGCAAAAAGTCACCTGGGCGGCCTCGCTTGGCGACCGCAGCGAAAACGCCGACTACCAGTACAACAAGAAACTGCTGCGCGAAATCGACCGCCGCGTGCGTTATTTGCGCAAGCGTTTGGAAGACATGCGCGTGGTCGCCTATTCGCCCGAACAGGAAGGCCGCGTGTTCTTTGGCGCGTGGGTAGAAATTGAAAATGACGAAGGCGAGACCAAGCGGTTTCGCATCGTTGGCTACGACGAAATTCATGGCCGCAACGACTACATCTCCATCGACTCCCCCATGGCCCGCGCCCTGCTGAAAAAGGAAGTGGGCGACGAGTTTATGGTGCAGACGCCGGAAGGCGAGAAGTGGTGGTGGGTGAATGTGATCGAGTACGTGAAGCCGGCTTGATTAAAAAGCATCGCGGCATTCCGATTAGCCGCGATGCTGTTGACCTTTAATCAACCCTCGCGCAACACCGTCAACGGGCTGGCATTCAAGGCGCGGCGGGTGCCGATCACACCAGCAGTGCCGACCAGCAGGGCGCCGATCAGCGGCAGTATCAGCAACCACCAATGCGGCGCCCAGGCCATGTCGAAGGCGAAGCGGTAGAGCAGAAAACTCACCACTTCGCTGCCCAGCGCCGCCAGCAAGCCGCTGGCAATCCCCAGCACGCCAAACTCCGCCAGCCGCGCCCGTTGCAGCACCTTGCGCTCGGCACCCAGCGCGCGCAGCAGGGCGCCTTGGCGGATGCGCTCGTCCAGGGTGGCCTGCAAGCCGGCGAACAGCACGGTGAGCCCGGCCGCCAGCACAAACAACAGCACGTACTCCACCGCCAGCGTCACCTGGGCGAGGATGCTGCGCAGCTGCGCCAGAATGGCTTCGATCTGCAGCAAGGTCACCGCCGGAAACGCCCGCGACAGTTCTACCAGCGCCTGCTCTTGCTGCGGCGGCAGGTAGAAGCTGGTGAGGTAGGTCACGGGCAAGTCCTGCAGCGTGCCGGGTTCGAAGATCATGTAGAAGTTGGGCTGGAAGGTGTCCCAGTCGACTTCGCGCAGGCTGGTGACTTGCGCATCGCGGTTGAGGCCACCCACGCTGAAGCTCAGGCGGTCACCGAGTTTCACTTTCAGGCTTTCGGCCAACTTGCTTTCAATCGACACGCCCGGTACGTCGGCTTTCGGCTCAGCGCCCCACCAGCTCCCAGCCACCAGCGTGTTGCTGACCGGCATGTCGGCGGCCCAGGTCAGGCTCAGGTCGCGGCGCACGGCGCGGTCACCAGTGGAGTCTTTGCTCACCACTTGTTTAACCGGCTGGCCGTTGATAGCGATCAGGCGACCCGGCACCACCGGATACAGCGGAGCAGGGTGGGGTGAGAGCTTCGCCAGGTGCGCGGCGAAGGCGTCTTTGTCGCCGGGCAGCACGTTGAGGGCGAAATAGTTGGGGGCGTCTTTGGGCAATTGCTGCTGCCAGTTATCCAGCAGCTCGCCGCGCAGCAACGCGATCAGCGCCATGGACAGCAGAATCAAGCCGAAGGCCAGCGACTGCCCGGCAGCGGCCAACGGGTGGCGCAGCAGTTGGCCAAGCCCCAAACGCATCGGCAAGGGCGCGCGAGCCAGCAGGCGACGCAAGCCTTGCAGGCCCAACACCAGCGCACCGCCGAGCACTAACGCCGCCACCAGGCCGCCGCCCAGCAGGGCGAGGGTTAGCGGCAGGTCGAGGCTCAGGCGCCACATAATCAAGGTCAGCGCGCCCAGCGCGGCGCCGTAGACCAGCCAGGAGCTAGGCGGCACGGGCATCAGGTCGCGGCGCAATACCCGCAGCGGCGGCACGCGGCCCAGCGCTGCCAATGGCGGCAGCGCAAAGCCGGCGAGAGCAACCAAACCGGTGGCGATGCCGGCAACAGCGGGCATAAAGCCGCCGCTGGGCACGGTGGCCGGCAACAAGCCGCCAAGCAGATGAAACAAGCCCAATTGGCCCAACCAGCCGAGCAGCGCGCCGAAGCCGGCAGCCAGCAGCCCGAGCATAGCTAACTGCAAGGTGAACACGGTGAGCGCTTCGCGGCGCGACAAGCCCAGGCAGCGCAGTAGGGCGCTGGCGTCGAAGCGTTTGGCGGCAAACCGCGCCGCGCACAAGGCCACGGCAACGCCGGCCAGCAACACGGCAGCCAGGCTGGACAAGTTCAGGTAGCGCTCGGCACGGCCCAGCGCGCCGCCGACCTGGCGGTTGCCGTCGCGCGCGCCTTCAATTTTCTGGTTAGGCGCAAGCATCGGTTTCAACGCCTGGCGGTACTGCTCGAGGTTTTCAGCGCTGCCGGTCCACAGTTCGGCGTAGCGCACGCGGCTGCCGGGCTGAACCACGCCCGTGGCGGCCAGGTCGTCCATGTTCATCAGCAGGCGCGGCGTGAGGCTGTAGAAGTCGCCGGCGCGGTCGGGTTCGTAGGTGAGCACGCGGCTCAGGCGCAAGGTTTTCGCGCCCACATCCACGCTGTCGCCCACCTTCACGTTCAGCGCCACCAGCAGCCGCGCTTCGACCCAGGCTTCACCAGGCGCCGGGCCGCCGCCGGTGGTTTCTTCGCCGTAGGGCGCGGGTGCGCTTTTCAACTGGCCGCGCAACGGGTAGCTGCTGCTTACGGCTTTGACGCTGGCTAGCTGAATGCCTGTGTCGGCGGCGATTACGCTGGAGAACTCCACCAACTGCGCGTGTTGCAACTGCGCTTGCAGGCCGGCGTCGAGTTGCGCCTGTGTGGCGGGCGAGCTGCCGGTGAGCAGCATGTCGGCGCCGAGAAACTCGGTGGCGCGTAGTTGCATGGCAGCGTTCAGGCGTGCGCTGAAAAAGCCGATGGCGGTGCTGGCTGCCACGGCAATCACCAAGGCGAAAAACAACACGCGCAATTCGCCCGCACGCGTGTCGCGACGGAGCTGGCGGGCGGCGAGGTTGAGCAGGCGGGAGAAGGGTAGGCGCGTCATCACGCCTCCGCTGTCTGCACGATGTGCCCGGCTTCCAGGCGAATGCGGCGATGGCAGCGCTGGGCCAGGCGTTCGTCGTGGGTCACCAGCACCAAGGTGGCGCCGCGTTCCTGGTTGATTTCGAACAGCAGGTCGCTGATGTGCTCGCCGGTGTGGGTGTCGAGGTTGCCGGTGGGCTCGTCGGCGAACAGCACGGCGGGTTCGGCGGCAAAGGCGCGGGCGATGGCCACGCGCTGTTGCTCGCCGCCGGACAGCTGGCGCGGCGTGTGGGTCAGGCGTTTGCCCAGGCCCACGCGCTCAAGCAAGTCGCGGGCACGCTCGCGGGCATCACGGCGGCCCTCAAGCTCCAGCGGCAGCATTACGTTTTCCAGCGCATTAAGGCTGTCGAGCAGCTGAAATGACTGGAACACAAAGCCCACATGCTCGGCGCGCACGCGAGCGCGTTTGTCTTCGTCGAGGGTATTGAGGGTGTGGCCGGCAAGGATGATTTCGCCGCTGCTGGGCAGGTCGAGGCCCGCCAGCAAACCGAGTAAGGTGGATTTCCCCGAACCGGACGTGCCGACGATGGCGAGGCTGTCGCCGCGCAGCAGGTCGAGGGAGAGGTCGTGCAGGATGGTCAAATCGCCTTCCGCGCTAGGAACCACTTTGCTAAGGTTCCGCGCAGTAAGAATGCTCGCAGTCATGGAGATTCCAATGCGTACATGGTGGGTAACGAGTGCCCTGGTGGTAATGCTTTGGGCACAAGGGGCGGTGGCAAGCACGGTGCTGGTCGTCGGCGATAGTATCAGCGCCGGTTTGGGCCTGGAAACCAGTCAGGGCTGGGTCAACTTGTTACAAAAACGCCTGCGCACCGATGGGTTCGACGGCAACGTGGTCAATGCCTCCATCAGCGGCGACACCAGCGCAGGCGGCCTCGCGCGGCTGCCGGCGCTGCTCGCCGAGCATAAGCCGGACGTGGTGGTGATCGAGTTGGGCGGTAATGACGGGCTGCGTGGCCAGCCGCCGGGCCAATTGCAACAGAACCTTGCGGCGATGGTGGACCAGGCCCAGAAGACCGGGGCCAAGGTGCTGCTGCTCGGCATGCGCCTGCCGCCCAATTATGGTGAGCGCTACAACAAGGCCTTCGCCGCAACATTCACTGAAGTGGCGGCGCAGAAGCAGGTGCCGTTGGTGCCGTTCTTCCTGGAAGGCGTGGGCGGTGTGCCGGAGCTGATGCAGGCCGATGGCATTCACCCGGCTGCGGGTGCGCAATCGAAGTTGCTCGACAACGCCTGGCCGGCGCTGAAGCCGTTGTTGTAGGGCGATACGCTTGGCTGTTTTCGCCGTCGTTCTTCGGACGCGGCTGATGGACGAAACGTTTTAAAAGGTCTGCTGAGAAGGCTTTTTTATGCGCCACCTTTCGGCTAAGGTGGCGCCGTCTCCAGGAGCCTTCAATGCCGCGCCCCGCTTGGTCTTTACACGCTTACCAACTGATCGAACCCGACGAGCAGCTCGACCTGTTCGCGTGCCGTGAAGTGCGTGTGCACCTGGTGGCTCGCCAGCTCGAATTGAGCGGCCATGCCGACCGCACCTTGTGCGGCGGTTTGCTGCCGGCCCAGCCCAAATGGGTGAATCTGGAAAAACCGCTGCTGCGCGACAAGCGCCTGTGCACGGCGTGCTACGCCACGCTCCAGGCCCAGCGTGACGGCGACCGCCCACGCTGGCCGGGCGTTTAGGCCACTCCCGGCCGCCCGTGAGCGCGTGTACAATCGCGTTCTTTTCTCACTCGCTATTCAGCCAAGGATCACCGGATGTTGTCGCGCGCTCCTGCAGTCGCCCGTTCCCTGTCACTCGCCGCGCTGTTCGCGGTCGGCCCTGCCGCAGCGTTGGAATTTCCGCTGCCGCCACCGGGCGAAGACATCATTGGCCAGGTTCAAGTCATCACCGCCAAGTACGAAGACACCTTCGCCGATATCGGTGTGGCGAATGATCTGGGCTACCTGGAGATGGTCGCCGCCAACCCGGGCGTTGACCCATGGTTGCCGGGCGTGGGCACGCAAATTATTTTGCCGACGCGCTTCGTGCTGCCACCTGGCCCGCGCGAAGGCATCGTGATCAACCTGGCGGAGTACCGCCTGTATTACTTCCCGAAAGGGCAGAACGTGGTGCACACCTATCCGTTGGGCATTGGCCGTGAAGGCTGGGGTTCGCCGATCAACGTCACCACCATTACCGCCAAAACCGCCAACCCGGCGTGGTACCCACCGGCCTCGATTCGCGCTGAACACGCCGCCGACGGTGATCCGTTGCCGAGCGTGGTGCCGCCAGGTCCGGACAACCCGCTCGGTCCGTTCAAATTCAACCTCGGCCTGCCGGGTTACCTGATTCACGGTTCGAACAAGAAATTTGGCATTGGCATGCGCGTCAGCCACGGTTGCTTCCGCATGCTCAACAACAACGTGTTGGAGCTGGCGAAGCTGGTGCCGGTGGGTACCAAAGTGCGCATCCTCAACGACCCGTACAAATTCGGCGTGAGCAACGGCAAGGTCTACCTGGAAGCGCACACGCCGCTGGACGACAACGGCAACCCGTCCGTGGTGGATAAACACACCGCCGTGATCAACGCCCTGCTCAAGCGCGAAGACCTCACCAACAGCGTGAGTCTGGACTGGGAAGTGGTGCGCGACGTGGTTGCTGCCGAAGACGGCCTGCCCGTGGAAATCGCCACGCCGGGTTCGGTAGTGCCGAACACGGCGGCAGTTGTGCAGTAAGCCGCCACACAACAAAAAGCCCGCTGCCGGTTAACCCCGCAGCGGGCTTTTTGTTGCGTGTAGGAAAATCAAAAGCTGTAGGAGCGGCTTTAGCCGCGAGCTTTTGATTTTCCCCTCTCAGCCATCACGCCGCTCCAGATCGAGCGAGCTAGAGCGGGGCAAGGCGAAAAGCGCTTTTCAAGCGCAGTTGGCTGTAGCCAATGAGCATTGAAAAGTGATTTTCAACGCAGCCCCGCCGACGCGCAGCCGATCGCTTTTTTACACGCGAAAAAAAACCGAGCCATAGGGCTCGGTTCTTAGCGCAATTACTTGCGGCTTGCTTTTTCCAGCATACGAGCAGCACGCTCGTTAGCTTCGTCAGCAGTTTGCTGAGCTTTCTGAGCAGCAGCCAGAGCTTCGTCAGCTTTGCGGTAGGCTTCGTCAGCACGAGCTTGAGCGCGAGCAGCAGCGTCTTCGGTAGCGGTCAGACGAGCTTCGGTTTCTTTGGTGGTGCTGCTGCAGCCGGTTGCCAGAACGGCAGCCAGAGCCAGAGCGGAAAGTTTCAGAACGTTGTTCATTGTGTTCCCCTTAAGGTGCATTTTTTCCATAAAGCGAATTACCCCGAGCTCGAGGTAATTGGCCGGTCTACATACTACTCATTACTTGTAGTAAGTAAACGGACGTAACGCCAGCGCCCTACTTTTTTTGGTGAAATTGAGTGCTATGTAAGCAAGCCGTAATAGTGCTGGATGAAAAGTATCCAGTTGCGGCTGCGACGTGCGCATTTACGACAGGTAAAACGCAGCGCTGACGGTTATTGTCGTCGCCACACTTTTGCGCACCCAGCGCCTTCTTTTTGCCGCAACTAGCGGACCAACAAACGCTTCGTTTGAAGTGTGGTTTAGCGTCTTTTAAGCAGCGTGTCGCAGCGCCCATTTTCAGCAGTAGCTGGCACTTTGCCGGCCTGTTAAGCTGCGCCGCACAAGACCTACAGCATCGTGCGTGTCGTGACATAAAGGACGTCAGCGTGGCCAGAATCGTTAAATGGGGTTTGCTTTCGGTAATTGCCCTTGCCGTATTAATCAAGCTGTCGCTGTGGCTATCGGTGCGTTCGATCATGAACGATGCGATCGCGCAGTTATCGCCTTTTATGGATATCACTTACGGCGGCATTACCTCATCGTTCGATGGCCGCGTAGGGTTGGAAAACCTTACTGTACGTGTGCCCATGATGGGCGACAGTGTTCGGGTTCAGCATGCGCAATTGAAGTTCAATGGCCTGGGTGAACTGTTGCGCTTCAAGGAAAGCCTGGCCGAGGGTAAGTTTCCGGAACAAATGGCAGTCAACCTTAAAGGCCTGGCGCTCGATGTTCATGGCCCGTTTATGCAGCAGCTTTACGACGCGCCGTCTGAGCGCAGCCTGTTTACGGCGATGAGTGAAGTGAGCTGCGGCAAGGTTCGCTTCATTGGCACCACCGAACTGTTGGACATGGGCTATCGCACCTTTGAAAGCGATGCGGAGTTCTCGTATCGCTTTGAGCCGGCACGAAAGACCGTGCACTTTTCCATGACCGCCGACACGCGCGACATGGCCGAAGTGAAGCTGACGCTGGCCTTGGCCAATATGTCGGATAACCCGGGCGACATGCGTGTGCATCCGCCGGAGTTGTCGTTGGTAGCCATGGAAATCAATGACAACCAGTACCAGCGCAAAGTGCTGGAATACTGCGCCGGCAAGATGGGGCAGACCAGTGAGGTGTACCTGAAGACGGCGGTGGAACAGTTCGACAAGGTGATGCGCAGCCAACGTGTGGCGCTGGCCCCGTCGGTGCTTGAAGCCTATGGCCGTTATCTGAAAGACCCACAATCGTTGCGGCTGGAACTTAATCCGAACGCCGGGGTGAGCTGGGATGGCCTACAGTTCTTCGAAGCCAATGACGTGGTGGGCATGTTGCACCCGGCGCTGTTGGTGAATCAGCAAGCGGTCTCGCCGGTGAGTTTCACCTGGTTCGACCCGGGCGCGCGCAAAGAGCCATTGCCCAATGAAATGATCGTCGCAGAAAAAGTTGAGTCAAATGCCACGACGCAGCAATATGAGTTTGTGAGTGTCGCCAGCCTGCCCGATTACGCTGGCAAGCGTTTGCAGTTCATTACCCACGAAGGTACTTATTATCAGGGTGTGCTGCGCAAAGTGGAGAACGGCAAAGCCTACCTCAGTGTCCAATTTGGCTCGGGGTCGGCGGAGATGTTTCTGCGCTTGGATAAGATCGATAAGGTAAGGGTCATGTTCTAAGACCCGCTGAGGAGTTGTGATGAGCGAGGCGCTGTCTATCAACCATGACCAGGCAGGTCATCAATTCGAGACCACCGTGGATGGTGATCGTGCTTACCTTGCCTATATGGATCTGGGTAAGCAGACGCTCGATATCTACCGCACGTTTGTGCCCAACTCGTTACGTGGCCGTGGCATTGCTGCGGCATTAACCGAGCGCGCGTTGGAATATGCCGAACGCATGGGGTACACCGTGATTCCATCGTGCTCGTACGTAGAGCGCTACATGGAACGGCGCAATCGGCACTGATTTCTGCAGTTAAAAAAAACGCCGGGCTGAGCCCGGCGTTTTTGTGTGCGCGGTTTGAATCAGCCGCGTTGACGCTTGGGCAATACGCTTTTGAGTTTGCTGTGCATACCCAGCAGGGTTTTCTCGGTGGTGTCCCAGTCAATGCAGGCGTCGGTGATCGACACGCCGTACTTCAACGCATTGAGGTCTTTGGGGATCGACTGATTACCCCAACCCAAATGACTTTCCACCATCAGGCCAACAATCGACTGGTTACCTTCCAGAATCTGGTTGGCAACGTTTTCCATCACCAGCGGTTGCAGCGCCGGGTCTTTGTTGGAGTTGGCGTGGCTGCAGTCGACCATGATGTTCGGGCGAATGCCGGCTTTGGTCAGTTCCTGCTCACAAACGGCCACGCTCACCGAATCGTAGTTCGGCTTGCCGTTGCCGCCGCGCAGCACCACGTGACCGTAGGCGTTGCCTTTGGTGGTGACGATGGACACGCCGCCTTCCTGGTTGATACCGAGGAAACGGTGAGGGCTGGAAACCGATTGCAGCGCGTTGATGGCGACCGTCAAACCGCCGTCCGTGCCGTTCTTGAAGCCGACTGCCGACGACAAGCCCGACGCCATTTCGCGGTGGGTTTGCGATTCGGTGGTGCGCGCGCCAATGGCCGACCAGCTGATCAGGTCTTGCAGGTATTGCGGGGAAATCGGGTCAAGCGCTTCGGTGGCGGTGGGCAAGCCCATTTCAGCCAAGTCGAGCAGCAGTTGGCGACCGATATGCAGACCGTCCTGAATCTTGAAGGAGTCGTCCAGATACGGATCGTTGATCAAGCCTTTCCAGCCGACGGTGGTGCGCGGCTTTTCGAAATACACGCGCATCACCAGATAGAGCGTGTCCGACACCTCGGCGGCCAGCACTTTCAGGCGCTCGGCATACTCATGGGCAGCTTTGATGTCGTGAATCGAGCAAGGGCCCACCACCACGAACAGGCGGTGGTCCTTGCCGTCGAGAATATTGCGGATCACCTGACGGCCTTGCACCACGGTGTGCAGGGCGGCTTCAGTCAGCGGAATATCACGCTTGAGCTGGTCGGGGGTGATGAGGGTGTCGTTGGAGGCGACGTTAAGGTCATCGATCGGTAAATCAGCCATCGTGCTACTCGTTGGTCAGGTCGTCAGTCAGGTCACGGAGGTTGGCCGTCAGCCATTGGCGACAGAGCGCGGAGCGTAACGGGGGTGGGAACCTTAGCGCGTACGGCCCGCCTCGACAATGGGGCGGTCGTGCTTATAAGGGGGAATCAATAGGCCGAAGCGGGCGCTATCGGCACGACTATTAATGCAGGCCGCTGAAGGTGGAGAACGTCGCCGCGTGTTCGGCGATCCATTCCTTGGCAATGGCTTCCACCGGCAGCGGCTGACCAAGCTCCTGTTCGCGCAGATGCCGGTAGTGCTCGATCTGACACACCTGCTCGACCATGCGCGCGCGAAACAGCGTTTCTTCGTCCACAAAGGCAATGCCGACCAGGTAATCGCTGGGCTGCTTCTTACACCAGGCCACCACACCGCTGTAGCGGGCCTGATCGCCCAGCAGCGGAATGCGCAGTTCCACCGCCGTGCCACGGCGAAAACCTTTGGGGGAATTGCAGGCCACGCCGCCGAGGCTGATATTGTTCAACCGCTGACGCGGCAGGAAGGCGTGCTTGCGCTGAATCAGCTCAACTGGCATATCACTGGGATGACGCAAAAACTGACGCATTACCAGAAAACTCCACACGTTCGGATGATGGCTCATGGACATCACTGCTAGCAGTATAGCCACGCAATCCGAGCTGACCGATTTCGACGCGGATCGCCTGTTGCTCGATTGGCCGGGCGTTTCACTGCTGATATTTACCAGCATAGGTTGTGCCAGTTGCCGCTTTGCCCGCCGCGAGCTGCCGGGCATGGGGCTTCCCGTGGCGCGCTTGGGCTGGATCGACGCCGCCAACAATGGCGGTTTGGTCGAGCGTTATGAGGTATTTCACTTGCCTGCGCTGTTTGTCGTGCGCGATGGTCAATTTTTCGGCGCAGTGCAGTCGCGCTTGCAGCCTGTGGAGCTGAAGGCCGCCATTAATGCGGCATTGGCCCGTTTACCTGAGGAGCTTCCCTGATGGCGTTTTCCCCTGAATCCGGCACCGGTCCACGCATCGGCATTATCGGTACCGGCGCAATTGGCGGCTTTTATGGGCTGATGCTGGCGCGGGCCGGCTTTGACGTGCATTTCCTGCTGCGCAGCGAATACGCCGCAGTGGCTGAACGCGGCCTGCAATTGAACAGCGCCGTGCATGGTGCACTGCAGCTTGAAAACGTTCAGGCATATTGCAATGTCGCTGAGATGCCGGCGTGCGACTGGCTGCTCGTCGGCGCCAAGAGCACCAGTAACGCCGACTTGGCCCCGCTAATTGCCCAGGCCGCCGCGCCCGGCGCAAAAGTGGTGCTTCTGCAAAACGGCCTGGCAGTGGAAGAGGGCGTGCAACCGTTGCTGCCCGACTCGCTGCACTTGCTGGGCGGCCTTTGCTACATCTGCGTCCACCGCTCGGCACCGGGCGTTATCGAGCACCAGGCACTTGGCGGCGTGAACCTCGGTTACCACAGCGGCCCGGCGAGCGCCGCCGAAGCTCAACTCGCCATCGCCGAGGAGGGCGCCGCGCTGTTCAAACACGCCGGCCTCGACTCCACTGCCATGCCGAATCTGGCCCAGGCGCGCTGGCAGAAACTGGTGTGGAACGTGCCCTACAACGGCCTGTCGGTGGTGCTCAACGCCGGCACCACGGCTTTGATGGGCCACAGCGAAACCCGCGCGTTGATTCTGGCGATCATGAACGAAGTCATTCAAGGCGCCGCTGCCTGCGGTTACGCCATTCCCGAGGTGTTCGCCGAGAAACTGCTGGCCTCCACCGACCGTATGCCCGACTACTTGCCGAGCATGTACCACGACTTTGTTGAGAAACGTCCGCTGGAGTTGCAGTACATCTACGCCGAGCCGCTGGCCGCCGCCGAACGCGCCGGGGTCGAGCTGCCGCGCATTCGCGCCCTGGCGCAGCAACTGGCATTTATCGACGCGCGCAATCACTGAGCAACCGACCCGGACTGAGGCATTTATGAGCAAAGGGCTGGCGGACAAACTGGTGTTGGCAATTTCCTCGCGGGCGCTGTTCGACCTGCGCGAAAGCCACCGCATTTACGAAAGCGAAGGCGTGGAGGCGTATCGCCAATACCAGATCGAGCACGAGGACGAAGTGCTTGAGCCGGGCGATGCGTTTCCGCTGGTGCAAAAACTGTTGGCGCTGAACACCACCCTCGGCCAGCAGCGCGTCGAGGTAATCCTGGTCTCGCGCAACAGCGCCGACACCGGCCTGCGCGCGTTCAACTCGATCAGCCATTACGGCCTGGACATCACCCGCGCCGCCTTTGTTGGCGGCCGCAGCCCCGATCCTTACCTGGCGGCGTTTGGCTGCCACCTGTTTCTGTCTACCCACGCCGAAGACGTGCGCAGCGCCCTGCGTTCCGGCTTTGGCGCGGCGACCATTCTTTCTGGTGGCGCACGGCGCGCGGCCAGCACGGAACTGCGCATCGCCTTCGACGGTGACGCGGTGCTGTTTTCCGATGAGTCCGAGCGTGTGTACCAGGCCGGCGGGCTGGTGGCTTTCCAGACCCATGAGCGCGAATCGGCGCGCGAGTTGTTGGGCGGCGGGCCGTTCAAGCCATTCCTGGCTGCACTGCACAGCTTGCAGCAGGAGTTCGCGCCGGAAAATTGCCCGATCCGCACGGCACTGGTGACGGCCCGTTCAGCGCCGGCGCACGAGCGCGTGATTCGCACCTTGCGCGAGTGGAATATTCGCTTGGACGAGTCGTACTTTCTCGGCGGCCTGGAGAAAACCGCCATTCTGGAAACCTTCGGCGCCGACGTGTTTTTTGACGACCAACCGGGCCACTGCGAGAAAAGCCGCGAAGTGGTTGCCACCGGCCACGTGCCCCACGGCATCAGCAACGAGCCACAGCTCTAGTCTCCCGGCCGTTTTGCTGCCCGTTCGTCTTGCGCTACTAACAGCGGCTGGATTTATAGCCAGCGCTGCTAAGCTCAACCCAGGCCGTTAAGAATGCAGTTAGGAGGCCGCATGATTCGATCGATTCTTTACGCCACCGATTTAGGCCTTTACGCCCCGTATGTGTTGCAACACGCCCTGGCCATGACGCGCGCCTTCAAAGCGGATTTGTATGTCGTGCACGCCGTGGAACCGTTGGGGTTGTTCGCCGAATCGGTGTTGAAAACCTACCTGGATGAAGCGGTGCTCACGGAAATTCGCACCAACGGCCTCAGCGGCGTGCTGGCCAGCATTGAGCAGCGGGTGTTTGAAGGCTTCAGAGATGAAATGGGCGATGCCCAACAAGACATGCAGATGGTGCGCGCCGTGCGGGTGGTGCAGGGCGACCCGCCACAAGTGATTCTGGCCGAGGCGCAGCGCTTTAATGTGGACTTACTGGTAATCGGCAGCCATAGCAGCCATACGGGGGCGCAGGACATTCCCTTGGGCAGAACCGCAACGCGCCTGGTGCAGCTCGCGGAAGTGCCGGTGTACCTGGTGCCGATGCTGCAGCACCGCACGCGGGCCGATTTCTAAGAAACGTTTTGCTGCACGCCGCACACGCATGGGGCTGCGTATGCTAATAAAATAGTCTAGATTTAGCCTTCTAACCTCTACTATGGTTATATAACGCCTTTGGCGTCTGCTGCATCGCCTTTTCGCTTTGAGGGATATCTATGAAGCTCCAGCAACTGCGCTACATCTGGGAAGTCGCGCACCACGATCTCAACGTGTCCGCCACGGCGCAGAGCCTGTATACCTCGCAGCCGGGTATCAGCAAGCAGATCCGCCTGCTGGAGGATGAATTGGGTGTCGAGGTTTTCGCCCGCAGCGGCAAGCATCTCACCCGCGTGACGCCGGCTGGCGAGCGCATCATCACCACCGCTGGCGAAATTCTGCGCAAGGTCGAAAGCATCAAGCAGATTGCCCAGGAATTCTCCAACGAGAAAAAAGGCACGCTTTCCATTGCCACCACCCACACCCAAGCGCGTTACGCCTTGCCGGCGGTGATCAGCAACTTCATCAAGCAATACCCCGACGTGGCCCTGCACATGCACCAGGGCACGCCGATGCAGATTGCCGAAATGGCCGCCGACGGCACCGTCGACTTCGCCATCGCCACGGAAGGTCTAGAACTGTTCAACGACCTGATCATGATGCCGTGCTACACCTGGAACCGCTGCGTGGTGGTGCCTCAAGGCCACGCGCTGACCAAGCTGCCGAAACTCACCCTCGAAGCCTTGGCCGAATACCCCATCGTTACGTACGTGTTCGGCTTTACCGGCCGCTCGAAGCTCGACGAAGCCTTCAGCCACCGTGGCCTGACGCCAAAAGTGGTGTTCACCGCTGCCGATGCCGACGTGATCAAAACCTACGTTCGCCTTGGTCTGGGCGTGGGCATCGTGGCCAAGATGGCGGTCGACGCCAAACTCGATCCGGATTTGGTGGTGCTGGATGCCAGCGAATTGTTCGAGCCGAGCGTGACCAAAATCGGCTTCCGTCGCGGCACCTTCCTGCGCGGCTTCATGTGCGACTTCATCGAAAAATTCGCCCCGCACCTGACCCGCGACGTCATGGCCAAAGCTGTGCAATGCCACAACAAAGTGGAGCTTGAAGAGTTGTTCCACGGCGTTGAGTTGCCGGTGCACTAAGCCCGGTACACAGATGAGAAAGGCGCCTTGATCGGCGCCTTTTTTATGGGCGAAGGTTCGTGATGCGCCCGTAAGTGGCCGGCGCAAAGCGCGTGCTCAAGCCAATCAGCACCACGGCGCCGAGCGCCATCATCATCCAGGCTTGCGTGAGGTCGGCAAAGCGGTCGCGCAGCACGCCCGCCAACAGCGGCATAAAGCTGGCAATGATGTAACCGCCGCCTTGAACGAAGCTGGCCAATTCGCCGGCGCGGCTTGGGCTATCGGCGTGGTCCAGCGCCACGATCAGCGACAGCGGAAACAGCGCGCCAATGCCGCAGCCCAGCAACAAACACGCCGGCAGCGCCAAGGGCAGGGGAGCGATGATCAGACAGAGCAGGCCGGCCAGCAGCATCAGCAGCACGCTGTACAACGGCACACGACGATCCGGGAAACGGCCGATCAACGCCGACACCGCCAGGCCGGCGACCACCTCAGTCAGCGTTAACGCGCCGAGCAGAAAACCCGCAGCGGACGGTTGCCAACCGAGGCCGGTATAAAAGGGCGGCAGCCACGCGAGCACCAAGGTGTACGCGCCCGTGCCGATGCCGAAAAACACCATCAACTGCCAGGCTCGGCCGTTGCGCCAGAACGCAGGCGGCGCGCAGGCAGCCAGGGTTTCCTGCATGTGATTCACGCGCTGCTGACGTGACGCGACATACCACAGCGGCACCGCCAGCACGGCCGGCACCGCCCACACCGCCAGCGCCATTGGCCAACCGCCGACCGCCGCCACACCCGCTACAGCCGCGGCGGCAACTGCCGCACCGGCCATGATGCCGGTGGTGTACAGCGCCATGACATTGCCCGCCCGCGCGCCAAAGCAGCGCTTAATAAAAGCCGGTAACAAGGTTTGCACCAGCGCGATGCCGGCGCCGGCCATTACGGCGGTGGCGAGCAACCCATAGCGGCCCGAGGCAGCCAGACGCAGGCCGCACGCCAGCGCAATCAACGCGATACCTAAACCAATGCCGTTGCGTTCGCCCAGCCAGCGCCGCAGCCGCCCACCGGCCAGGGCGCACACGCCAATCACGAACACCGGCACGGTGGTCAGCAGGCTGGCTTGGGTGGAACTCATGCCGGTGGCCGATTCGATGCTGTCGAGCAATGGACCGATGGCGGCTAAAGCCGGCCGCAGATTCAACGCCAGCCCGACTACGGCCAGCACAATAAATAGGTGGGTACGCGGGGTTACGCTCATGTCTTCTATCTCGTCGTAAAGTATCTCGACATTAAGATTAAAGTTCGAGCGTGCCGTGGCGCAAGGCATTATTATTAGCTTTATATCGAGATGGTTTTATCAAGCGAGGCCCGAATGAACGATCGAGCGCAACAGGCAGAAGCAGAATGGCGACGCGAGCGTCCGGATATCGACGCCGCCGTGATGGTCACCGTCGGCCGGTTGCTGGAAGCGGCGCAATTGATGGAGCGGCAGATACTGTCGCCATTGGCGGCGCAGTTCGGGCTGCAAAAAGGCGAGTTCGACGTCATCGCCACGTTGCGCCGTGCGGGCGCGCCGTACCAATTGATGCCCACTGAACTCTACGAAGGATTGATGCTGTCATCCGGCGCCATGACCAGCCGCCTCGACCGCCTGGAACGCAGCGGCCTGATCGAACGCCTGCCATCGCCCAGCGACCGGCGCAGCACCCTGGTGCAACTGACCCCGTCGGGCCTGGCCCTGATCGATAAAGTGCTGCCGTTGCACGTCGACAACGAACAGCGCGCGCTTGGAGTGCTGGCGCCAACGGAGCAGACGCAGCTGAGCGAATTGCTGGGCAAGCTAATCAGCGGGTTGCGCGGTTAGCCCCCAAAAGCATCGCGGCTAATCGGAATGCCGCCCAGCCGCTCCCACAGTAGCAATGCAAACCTGTAGGAGCGGCTTTAGCCGCGAGCTTTTTTAAATTCCAGCCGCCTCGCAAATCCAGATCGAGCGAGCTAGAGCGGAGCAAGGCCAATACGGCCCGGGCAAAAACGCTTTTTGAAGCGCAGTTGGCTGTAGCCAATGAGCATTCAAAAAGCGTTTTTAACGCAGCACCGCCGACGCGCAGCCGATCGCTTAGTGACTAATATGCAAGCCACACTCGCGATTATCTTCACCCTTGGTTGGGTCGAAGTAGTCGAAGTTGTTCGGCAAATTATGCTGGGTCAGGTACTGATAAAGATCCTTCGACGACCAATGCAGCAGCGGCGCAACCTTGATCAAGCCATCCGGGTTGACGCTGATCGGCTCCATCTGTGCGCGAACGGCGGTGTCGGTGGCGCGCAGGGCGGTGAACCACACTTGCGGGGCGGTTTCACGCAGGGCGCGGGTGAAGGGTTCCAGTTTCACTTCTTCGGTAAAGGCTTCGTGACGCGGATCGTCCAGCGTCGGCACCGGGCCTTCCAGCGCTTCGCGGTGGGCGCGGCTGCGTTTGGGCAGGTAGGTGATCAGGTTCAGGTTCAGCGCGCGGGTGACTTCGTCGGCGAATTTGTAGGTGGCTTCGGTGTTGTAGCCGTTGTCCATCCAGATGATCGGAATGTCCGGTTTCACCTGGCTGACCATGTGCAGAATCACCGCTTCGAAGGGGCGGAAGTTGGTGGTGCAAATGGCCGTCTTGCCCAGGCCGAGCGCCCACTCCACCAGCTTTTCCGGCTGGTTGGCGAATTCGGCGTTCAGCTTGTCCAGATCAAGATCCATGAGGGGCTCCAGGTTCATTTCGGCGGGGAGGGCGATGGTAGCAAAAACCGCCGCGAGCCTGCAGCGCGCCGTGCTGATAGGCACTATCAGCGCTGTCGAACATCGCCCGGAGCCGCGTTGCGTGGCCGCAGGAGAGCGGCTAGAGTGCCGCCTTCTTTCTGAATCCTGTTTAGGAGTGCCCTGTGGAAATCGCCTGTCTCGACCTGGAAGGTGTGTTGGTTCCGGAAATCTGGATCGCCTTCGCGGAAAAAACCGGTATCGACGCGCTCAAAGCCACCACCCGGGACATTCCGGACTACGACGTGCTGATGAAGCAGCGCCTGCGCATTCTTGATGAGCACGGCCTCAAGCTCGCCGACATCCAGGAAGTGATCGCCACCCTCAAGCCGCTCGATGGCGCCGTGGAATTCGTTAACTGGCTGCGCGAGCGTTTCCAGGTGGTGATTCTGTCGGACACCTTCTACGAGTTCTCCCAGCCGCTGATGCGCCAACTGGGCTTCCCGACGCTGCTGTGCCACAAGCTGATCACCGACGAAACCGACCGCGTGGTGAGCTACCAACTGCGCCAGAAAGACCCCAAGCGTCAGTCGGTGCTGGCGTTCAAAAGCCTGTACTACCGCGTGATCGCCGCTGGCGACTCGTACAACGACACCACCATGCTCAGCGAAGCCAACGCCGGCATCCTGTTCCATGCCCCGGAAAACGTGATACGCGAATTCCCGCAGTTCCCGGCGGTGCATACGTTTGAAGACTTGAAGAAAGAGTTCTTGAAAGCGTCGAACCGCGAGCTGAGTTTGTAAGACCAGCACCTGTTGGAGAGGCCGATTAACCTCGATGCTGCTAGCTGAAAAGCATCGAGGCTGAAGCCTCTCCCACAGGGTTGTTTGTTGGCTACAACCCTTCCAGTGTCTGCAACAACACCCGCACTTTGGTGATCGATTCGTTGTATTCCGACCGCCACTGCGAGTCGGCGACGATGCCACCGCCGCCCCAGCAATTCACCTTCCCGTCTTTGATCAGCAGGCTGCGGATCGCAATCGAGCTGTCCATTTCGCCGCGCACGTCCACAAACAATAACGAACCGCAGTAGATCGCCCGCTGGGTCGGCTCCAGCTCGTCGATGATTTGCATGGCGCGAATTTTCGGTGCGCCGGTTATGGAGCCGCCGGGGAAACTGGTGGCAAGTACGTCCAACGCGTCGTTGCCTGGCGCCAGGGTGCCGGTTACGCAGCTCACCAGGTGATGCACGTTGGGGTAGCTCTCCAGTGCGAACAATTGCGGCACGCGCACCGAGCCGGTGGCGCAGCTGCGGCCGAGGTCGTTGCGCAGCAGGTCGACGATCATCAAATTCTCGGCGCGGTCTTTTGGGCTGGCGAGCAGGTCGTCGGCGAAGGCTTGGTCTTCGGCGGTCGTCTGGCCCCGAGGCCGGGTGCCTTTGATGGGGCGGGTTTCGACTTGGCCGTTGTGTACTTGCACAAATCGCTCGGGCGAAAAACTCACAATCGCCTGGTTATCGCCCAGCGCCACGTAACCGGAAAACGGCGTAGGGCACGCCTGTCGCAATGCTTGGTAGGCACTCCACGGGTCGCCCTGGCACGGCGCGCGAAAGCGTTGGGCGAAGTTCACCTGGTAGCAATCGCCGGCGTGGATATACGCCTGAATGCGCTCGAACGCCTGGTGGTAATCGGCTTCGCTGAGGTCGGCGCTGAAGTCATCGCTCAGGTTGAACGGTGCGCTGTTGGCCGGCGCGTCACCGCCAAACAAGGCGATCAAACGTTGGCGCTCAGCCTCGGCCAGCGCCGGGTGAAATAGCAACTGGCTGCTGCCGATGTGGTGGTCGCTGATCAGCGCCCAGCCATACAAACCCAGTTGCGCGTCGGGCAGGTGCAAGTCGTCCACCGCATTGGTCGGCAAGGTTTCCAGACGACGACCGAAGTCGTAACTCAAGTAACCCATCAGGCCGCCCGCGAACGGCAATTCATAGCCGGCTGGAACGTCCGCCGGGCCCAGCTGCGCCAGGGCGGCGCGCAGGCGCTGGATAAAGTCGTTGGCCGATTCGTCAGCGGCCGGTGCCAGCGCTGCCAATGGCCAGGCGCTCATAAGGTCATAGCGTGCACGCTGGGAAGTCGGCCGACCGCCGTCGAGCAGCAGCGCACCAGGCGCGTGGCGGATGTAGGAAAAGTACTCGGCTGGGTCTGCCCGATAAGGCAGCGGATGCAACGAACAGGTAGGCATGGGCACGGTCAGTCGGGCGCGGGCGCCGATTGTAGAGGGCCGCCAGCATTGATCCTAGAGCGAGTGAGTGGGTTTACTCGGAGATAGCGAGCTGATTAGTATGGACAGATCCCAAGGGTACGAAATTTCCTATCAGAATAATAATTTTCAAGGGATCCAGGTCATGGATGAAGTGCACAATCCAGCCGCCGGTAGCCTCCTTCGTTCGAAGTTGCGACCTCCTCATGTTCCCGCTGATTATTTGCCGCGCCCGCACCTCAAAGCCGCGCTGGCAGCCAATCCGCATGCTCGGCTAATTCTCCTCTCGGCCCCGGCCGGCTTCGGCAAAACCAGCGCCCTGGCTGCGTTGGCGCAGAACTATGCCAATGCTGGCACCGCCGTGGCGTGGTTTTCCCTGAGCGCCGAAGACGACGACCCCTCACGCTTTTTCCAGCAACTGATCGACGCCCTGCGCGCGGCGATACCGGGGGTGGGTGAAGACGCTCTCGCGTACCTGCAAAACACCATGCGCGTGCCTGCCGCCGCCCTGATGGAAAGCCTGCTGGCCGACCTCGCGCAGCGTGAACAGCCGCTGTTGCTGGTGCTCGATGATTTGCATCTGGTGCAGGACGCCGAGCTGTTAAGCAGCCTTAATCGCCTGATAAAACTGGCCCCGGTGGGCTTTGTGCTGGCGGTGGGCAGCCGTTCCACGCCATCGCTGAACCTGGCCACCTGGCGCGCCAAGGAAGTGCTGCTGGAAATCGGCGCAACGGAGCTGCGCATGAGCAAGGCTGAAACCCGCGAGTACCTCGATCGCGGCGGTCTGCACCTGGATGAAGTGGCCCTCGACGCCCTGCATTCGCGCACCGAAGGCTGGGTGGTCGGCGTGCACCTGGCCAGTCTGTGGCTGCGCCATCAACCGCAAGCCTCCGAGCAGATGGTCGAACTGGGCGGTGATCAGGTTGCGGTCGGCGACTACCTGCTGCGCAGCGTTTTCGAGCAATTGAACGCCGAGATGCAAGACGTGCTGTTGGCACTGGGCGTGGCCACGCAACTGAGTGGCGACCTGGCCAACGCCCTGACCGGGCGCCAGGATGGCCAAAAGCTGCTGGAAAAACTCGAAGCCATGCAGCTGTTCTTGCTGCCTCTGGACCGCGAACGCCAGTGGTACCGCTTCCATAACCTGTTCGCCGATTTCCTCCGCTCACGCCTGAAAGAGCGCGACCCCGACCGCCTCAGCCAACTGCATTTCAACGCCAGCCTGTGGTTCACCAATCACCACATGCAAAACCTGGCCATTGAGCACGCCTGCCTGGCCGATGACCCGCAAATGCTTGCGGCGCTGGTGGATGGCTGTGGCCTGGAATTGATTAACCGTGGGCAGCTCAACCTGATTTACCGCTGGCGTCAGCGCGTGCCGGATGAAATTGCCGAGCGCTTCCCCGTATTGGTGCTGGCCGACGTCTGGAGCCGTGCCGCCGAGCTGTCGTTGCCCGAGGCTAACGGCATGCTCGACGAGCTGCTGGCGCGTTGGGGCAAGCACAAATCCGAAGGGCCGCTGAGCGACAAGGTGCTGGCGATTCTGGCGATCAAAGCCGTGCTGGCCCTGCAAAAAGACGACCTCGACACCTGCGTCGCCCTGGCCCGCAAAGTGGAAGCGCAGCTCGGCCAACACACCGCGTTTCTGGAGGTGGCACTGCTGATTATCGGCGCGTTGGCCCTGGTGATGCTGGCGCAACCCGAGCAGGCGCGACGGTTGCTGGCCTTGGCCCAGCAACGCAAACACTTCCTCGAAGGCCGTTACCTCGACATGCAACTGGCCAACGTCGAAATTCTGTTGTGCCTGGAGCAAGGGCAGGTGAAGCAGGCGCAGCTGTTGTTCGATCAACTGCGCGCGCGGCTGATTCCCTGGTTTGGCGAGAAGTCCCGGGCGCTGGCGCTGCCCACCATCACCGAATCGCTGGTGGCGTATCAACAGGGGCGCTTCCAGGCGCTGGAGGAAAACCTCGGTTGGGCGTTGGGCAAGCTCGACGTCATCAACCCCATCGACCTCTACGCTCAGGGCATGCTCAGCCTGGCGCGCACCCAGCGCATTCTGGAAAAGCCCAAAGACGCGCAGAACACCCTGGTGCTGATGCAAAACCTGGCCGCGCGCAACCAGTCCTGGCGCTTCTACGCCCAGGCGGCCGGGGAGGAAATTGCCCTGATTTTGCAAGAGCAGGCCACCGACCGCATCAAGCGCGCCGAAGCGCGTTTTCAAGGCGTCGACTGGCCCAAACTCGCCGCGCCCTATAAAGCCATGAGCTTCAACCCGGTGATGTGGGTGCACGGCCTGACCCGCATCCGCTTGCAACAGGCGCGCGCCCATTACAGCGAGGCGCTGCACGAAATTACCCAACTGCGCGGCCAACTGCAGAACGGCTGGCACGGCCTGCAACGCCTGCGTCTGGACCTGCTTTCGGCGCTGAGTTATCAGCGCCTCGGCTATCAGGAACGGGCGCAATCGTTGTTGGTGCAGTGCCTGATCAGCGCCGAGCGTGAAGGGGTGCGCAGTTTGTTTATCGAGGAAGGCGAGGGCATTCGCCTGCTGCTGCAAAACCTCGAAGCGGCGGAGCGTCAGCCGGCGCTGCAAGGCTTTATTCGCGGGCTGCTGGCCGTGTGGCCGGGACAGGACGCGCGCAAATCGCTGGAAGTGCTGGAGGAAGGACTCACCGAGCGCGAGCGCGACGTGGTGTTGCTGGCGGCCAAGGGCATGTCCAACGAAGAAATCGGCCAGCAACTGGCCTTGGCGCTGGGCACGGTGAAATGGCACCTGCACAACATTTACGAGAAGCTCAAGGTGCGCAATCGGACGCAAGCCATCCGCCGCGCCCGTGAATTGGGGCTGCTGCAATGAACACTTCTGTCACCGGTTCACTCGCTCATTTGCCCACCTTGCCGCTGCTGCGCACCAAGCTGTTTCCTGCCGATGCAGGCGGGCGCCCGCAGTTGCTGCGCCAGGCGCTTATCGAACGCTTGTACGCCTCGCGCTCGCAGCGCCTGGTCATCCTCAGCGCACCGGCCGGCTTTGGTAAAAGCACGGTGCTGGCCCAGTATCGCCAGCGCTTGCTCAGTACCAATGCCCGCGTGGCGTGGCTGTCTTGCGATGAAGCCGACAGCGAGCCGCAGCGCCTGCTGCAATACCTGGTGGCGGCGATTAACGCGGTGGCACCGGGCTTTGGCACGAACACGGCGAGCCTGTTGCAAGGCGATGTGAGCTGGCCGCAAGAAGCGCTGATCGATGCCTTTCTCGCCGACCTCAAGCGCCTGGACGGCGACGTGTACATCATGCTCGACGACTTCCACCACATTCGCCACGCGGCCATGGGGCCGGCGGTGCGCTACCTGATCGAGCACTTGCCGACCACCGTGCACCTGCTCGCCAGCACCCGTTATCAGGCGCAATTGCTGGTGGAAGAACCGTCCCTGAAACCCTGGACGCTGTGGCTTAAAGCCGAAGACTTGCGCTTGAGCTTTGAGGAAACCGCGGCTTATTTCCGCGAAGTGAAACAGCTGGTGCTCAGTCGCGACGAGCTGACGCTGTTGCAGAACCGCACCGAGGGCTGGATTACCGCGCTGCACCTGGCGGCGCTGGCCTTGGCGCGCCACCCGGACCGCGCGGCGTTTCTCGCCGGGCTTTCCGGTACCGAGCGCAACATTGCCGACTACCTGGCTGAAGACGTGGTTGCCAGCCTGCCGGACAGCTTGCAGCTGTTTCTGGACCACACCTCGGTGCTCGATGAATTCAACGCCGAGCTGTGCAATGCCTTGACCGGGCACCGCGACGGCATCGAGATGTTGGCGCGGCTGCAAACCGAGCAGTTGTTCATCATTCCCCTGGACGAGCACGGCGAGTGGTTCCGTTATCACCACCTGTTCGCCGAATTCCTCCAGGGTCGTTTGGCCAAACACGGCGACCCGACCACGTTGCTGCATTCCGCCGCGCGCTGGTGCGAAAGCCACGACTTGCCCGACCGCTCAATCAAATATGCCCTGCGTGCTCGCGACTATGCGTTCGCCGCCGAACTGCTGGAACGCCAGGGCGCCAAGCTGATCGCCAGCAACCGCGTGTACGGCATTCTGGCAATCCTCAAAAGTGTGCCCACCGACGTGATCCGTGAGCACCCGGTGTTCCAGATTTTCTACGCCTGGCAGTTGGCCTTCGAGCAGAAATTCGCCGACGCCGAAGCCTTGATCGAGGAGGTCAGCACGCGCCTGCTGCAAGGCCGCGGGCAGACGTTGCACTTCGCGCTGGTCGAGTTGCTTGCCGCCGCGCAAGTGCTCAAAGCGTTGGTGCTGCTGTATCAGGACAAACTCGAAGCCTGCCTGAAAGTGGCGCGCCATTGGCTGGGCATGGCGCCGGACAACCAGCCGGTGTTTCGCGTCAGCCTGTCGTGCGTGCAGGCGGCGGCGTACGCCTTGCTCGGTGACTTCGGCGAGGCGGCGAAATCCATCGCCCTGGCGCGGGAGAACCTGCGCCAGACCGAAAGCGAATACCTGCACGCGATGACCAGCCTGATCGAATCGCTGATCTGCAAAGAAAGCGGTGAGCTGGAGCGCGGCCGTGAACTGGCCGAGGCAGCGCGCAGCCGGGTTGAGCGTGTGTTCGGCCGTCGCAGCCGAGTGGGTGGCCCGCTGGCGTTGGCCTATGCCGACCTGCTGTATGAGCAGGATCGCCACGCGGCGATTTTGGCCGAGCTGCCACTGGCGACAACGTGGCGCGATGTGGCCACGCCCACCGAATTGATCAGTCGGGGCAAGTTGGTGATGGCCCGTGCGCGCTTCTTTGCCGGCGAGCCGGAGCAGGGTTTGGCTCAGCTGGACGAATGGCTGGGGGAACTGCACGGCGCCGGTTACGAGCGCGTGTTTGCCCTGGGCATGAGCTGCAAAGTGCAGTTTCTGTTGTGGTTACAGCGGCCCAACGAAGCCGAACGTATTTGCCTGCAAATGCAGCAGCACCTGGCCGTATTGCCGCCCGGGCGCTACCTGGACGCGGAAACCGCGTTGGCGTTGTCGGAAGGGCGCCTGGCCTTGTGCGAGCGGCGTGCCGACAAAGCCCAGGCCAGCCTGGAAGCGTGCCTGGCGAAACAGACCGCCGAGCACCAGCGCGACCGTCGCCTGCGTTTGTCGCTGTTACTTTCTGTGGCGTATTGGCGCAAAGGTAACAGCGAAAAAGCCTTTGCCTTGTTTCAGCCAACCCTCGAAGACGCCTGGAACAGCGGTTACCGCCGCCTGTTTCAAGACGACGCTTTGTGGCTGCTACCGCTCTGGGACGCGTGGCGCGCGGCTGAACCGAAGCGCGCCGCGCCCTGGCAAGGGCTGGCCGAAACCTTGCGCGAGCAATGCCGTCGGCTGTCGGTAGACCCGGAAAGTTTCAATGAAAATCAGGACGTTAGTCACCGCGAGCGGGAGATTCTGCGCTTCGTGGCGGCGGGGCTTTCCAACCGCGACATCGCCCAGGCGGTGCACCTCTCCGAAGCCACGATCAAGTGGCATCTGCATAACCTCTTTAACAAGCTTGGTGTACGCAGCCGGACCCAAGCCGTGCTTAAAGGCAAAAGCATGGGCCTACTCAGCGAGGCCTAAAAAAACTGCTGCGCTCGGTTTGGCGGCGTTAAAAACGGGCTACAAATGCTCATTGGCTGCAGCCAACTGCGCTTTTTCGCCCGTTTTTGCCTTGCCTAACCGTCGCTCGCTACGTTTTTAATCAGGCAAAGGCTGGCGATGTGCTACCGCCCTTTAGCGCATGGCCATCGTCCATCCCTTGGATGGGCTGGCAGCCGGGTCTGCACTCAGTAGCTTTGTCACAGGGCGCGAAGCATCACGCTTCATGAATCCAGGTCTGTCGTTACCAGGAAGGGCGCGACAGGCATGGGGATCGACGCGAGTTGATCCAGTTGTCGGTTACAGGAGTGGCCGGCAACACCCGGGGATACCCACCTGTGATCTTGGAGATAAAAACAATGAAAAGTTTCAAACAGCTCGCTCTTGCTGCAGCAGTACTGGCTGCACCTTTCATGGCTCAAGCCGATCTGCGCGCAATGGATGATTCCGCGCTGTCGAGCGTAACCGGCCAGGACGGGATCAGCATCTCCGGTAACTTCGGCGGTAGCGTTGGTAACGTGAAGTACACCGACAACGACACCGGCGGCGGTAGCTTGAACATCACCAACGTAGGCTTCACCGGCTTCACCATCTCCGACGCCAACCCGCTGAAAATCGACGTAGTAACCACCTCTATCGGTGGCACCGACACTCAGCAACTGGCCATCAGCCTGCCAAACATGACCGGTACCGTGTCGGTCGGCGGTATCTACGTGGGCGGTACTTACGCCAACGGCGCAACCACCGGCGCTGCCAGCATCGGCTCGCTGGCGATCTCCGATATCAACATGGCGGGCACCACCGTCAAGGTATGGGGACACTGAGTTAGCAACACCCCTTGCTAACCCGAAGCCTTATCGGTACGCGCCGGTAAGGCTTTTTCCAATACTCAGATTTAAAACGCGTCGAGCGACGGTCAGGCTTTTTAACGAGGCATGGCCGAAGCGCAGACGGTTTTTGGACCTGTAATGATCGAAATTCTGATTGGCAGCTTGCTGGGCGTACTGGGTTTCACCGAAGCGGTGGACACCAAACCGCCGGCCCAGGGCACGGTCAACCTGACCCAACAGCTGACCCCCGGCATGCCCATGCGTGAGTCGGTGACGCTGGAGCCCATGAGCCAACTGCAATTTCGCAACGTCATCCGTCAGGCCTACGACTACAGCTGTGGTTCGGCGGCGCTGACGTCCATGCTCGACTATTTCCTGGGCCGCGACTTACAGGAACGGCAAGTCATGGAAGGGCTGTTGCGCTACGGCGAGGCCGACAAGATTGTTGAGCGGCGGGGCTTTTCCCTGCTGGACATGAAGCGTTTCGTGGCCGCGCTTGGCTACAAAAGCGGCGGTTTCCGGGCGGCGTTTTCCGACCTGGATGAGCTTGAGCACCCGGCCTTGGTGCCCATCGAATATGCCGGCTTCAAGCATTTTGTGGTGGTTCGCGATGTGTACAACGAGCACGTGTTCGTCGCCGATCCGGCGCTGGGCAACATCAGTTTTACCCGCGCGCGCTTTGAAGAAATCTGGGACCAGAACGTGTTGTTCGTGATTTATCCCAGTGGCCAGGAACCGAAAAACGCCATGGCCTTGACCGAGAAAGACCTGCGTCTGGTGGACGACCGCACCGTAAGCCTGCTGGCGTTTCGCGAGTTTCCCCAGATAACCAAATTCACCACGAACCAGGCCGACGAGCTGGGTTCGGGCGGCGACATTCGCCACATCCGCCGCAAATAGCAGCACCTGAAAAACATAAAGGCCAACACGTACGGCAAGACCTGCCCGGCATAACAAAAAAATAACTGGGGATTGGCGTCATGGGGATTAAGGGAGTGGCCTGCGTGGCCATGCTGACGCTAACGCTGAGCGCGCCTGCCTGGAGCGATGAGCCATCGGTAGACGAAGCCCGCGAAGCCTTGAGCAAAAAAGAAGACGATGCCGACAGCTCCAAGGCCTTGGCCGAGGTGTTTCAGGCCGCCGAGAAAAGCTACACCTTGCTCAAGCAAGGCGAGCGCACGTTGACCTACGGCTTCGATTATTCACTGCTGCGCGATACTCAGATCACCACGTACCGCACCGGCAACAACGTCTACAGCGTGATCGGCGAAAGCGAAGCGCAGCACACCTTCACCAACTCGTTCACCTTTGACTACGGCGTGTGGGACAACCTCACCTTCAGCATGCGCATTCCGCTGATCGCCAAGTACGACACCGAGCGCGACCTCAACGTGTACAGCCTCGGCGACCTGTCGGCCAGCCTGCGCTGGCAGCCGTGGGCCTCCCACCGTGGCAAGCCGGTGACCACGTTGTACGGCACCATCGGCTTGCCAACCGGCACCAGCCCTTACGAAATCAACCCCGAGCATGACCTGTCCACTGGCAACGGCTTTTACAGCATCGGCGGCGGGGTGAACGTGTCGTACGTGATCGACCCGGTCGTGCTGTTCGGCTCGGTCGGTTACACCTACAACGTGCCGGCCAATGTCGATCAGGAGCGCGGCGGGCGGCATCTGGAAAAGGTCGATCCGGGTTCGAGCATGTCCATGAGCATGGGCTTTGCCTACGCGCTGTCGTATGACGTGTCGTTGTCCACCTCGTACCAAATGGCGCAGACCTTCAAGCCGACCTACACCTTCTCCGACACCACGCTGGAGGGCAAAGAGCAAACCAGCGCCTTGATGAACTTCTCGCTGGGCCTGCGCACCTCGCCCAATTACATCGTCAACATCAATGCCGGGTTCGGCATGACGGAAGACTCTCCCGACGTACTGCTGGGGGTGTCGATGCCACTGGATATTCAGGGTTTAAAGGCCCAATAAGCCAGGAGCGACCACCGTCATGACGATCAGAACGTCGCCGCAGGTGTGGGCGATTTCCGGGCTCTGCTGGCTTGCTGCCGGGACTTACACCGGCTCGGTGCAGGCGCAACTGGCCAACGATTTGACCATCGGCAACCCCAAAGCCATGGCCATGGGCAACGCCGTGACCGCCGATTCCACCGGCATCGACGCCGTGCACTACAACCCGGCCGCGCTAACCAAACTCAAAGGCCGGCAGAGCACCATCAAGCTGCTCAGCGGCGTGATGGACATTCGCGCCAAATTCAGAGCGCCGCCCGACTACGGCAGTAACACGCTGGGCTTCGACGACGACCCGATAAAGAACTCCAGCAGCCGCACGCTCACGCCGGTGATGTACTTGCCGGGCATGGGCGGCATGACCGAGCTGCCGGTGCTGATGGCGCCACTGGCCGGGGTTTCCATCAACCCGCCCGGTTCGAAATTCACCTTTGCCACCAACATTTATGCACCGATGGCCCTCGGGTATTCGCGCGACTCGGGCGACGACGCCGGGCGCTACCAAGGCAAGGAAGTGGCGTTGCAGCGCATCACGTATTTCTCGCCGTCTGTGGGCTATCAGGCCAACGACACGCTGGCGCTGGGGTTGTCGGTGGGTTTCTCGCACCAGGCGATGGCGCTGAACCAGGATTTTCGTAATCCGGGGATGCTCACGGGCGTGGTGCGGATGCTCAACCAAGCCATCTGCCAGCCCGGCATCGACGACATCCTCAGCCCATTGATCAACCTGTGCGGCGGCAAGATCGGCCCCTACAGCACCTTGGCCAACATGGACCTGGACCTGCAACAGAGCCTGTCGCCGACCTACAACCTTGGCGTGTTGTGGGAACCCACCGACTGGTTCGCCTGGGGCGCGACGTACCAGAGCGAGGCGCGTATGCACCTTCAAGGCAAGTACCGCATGGAATACAGCAAAGACTGGCAAGGCTTCTGGTCCGGCCTGCAAGGCTCGGTATTCGGCCAGGTGCTCAGCCCGTTGTTCCCTTACGGCAACGCCAGTGAAGAAAGCGGCAACGCCTCGCTGAACATGGTGCTGCCCGATAACTTCAGTACCGGCATCAAGCTGCGGCCTTTCGACAAATGGCAGTTCAACTTCGACGCCAAGTGGAGCGACTACAGCGACTGGAACAAATTTGAAATCGAGTTCGACCGCGAGCTGGACTTGCTGCGCATCGCCAAGATTTTCGGCGGCGGCAACGCCACCGATCACTCGATCATTCTCGACCGAGGCTACCAAGACACCTGGAGCTTCGCCGTCGGCGCCCAGTACGACATCAGCGACCGCCTGGCCCTGCGTGCCGGCTACGAATACCGGCCCTCGGCGATTCCCAAAGACAAAGCCGACGTGCTGGTGCCCATCGGCGACGCCAACCTCTACGGCCTGGGCTTCGGTTATCGCTGGGACAAAGACACCACCATCGACTTCGGCTTTAACTACTTCGTGTCCAAACAAAGCATTCCGGCGGGCACCAGTTGCAACGTCAACTGCACCGGCATCGACAACCTGGTCTACAACCCCTACGCCGACCTGGACATCGATACCACCGTGAAGGCGTACATCATGGCCCTGACCTACACCACCACCTTTTGAGGTCTGCTTATGCCGCGCATCGTTCTGCTCGCCGCACTGCTGCTGGCCGCCACCGCCGAGGCCGCGCCCGGCCGCTACCTGACCTGGGTGGATGACCAAGGGCGCGTGCACAACACCTTCGTTGACAGCCACTACAGCGAACAGCAACGCCAAGCCGCCAAGCGCATTACCCAAAGCGACCAGGAACGCATGAGCCAAGCGGGCGGCAGCCAGGGCACCACATGGCCCGGCGCGAAAAACAGCAACGAGAGCAAACGCCGCTACTTCACCTGGGTCGACGCCAGCGGCAACCTGCAAAACAGCTTCTACGCCGGTGCTCAGGTAGCGGGTGCCAAGAGCGACAGCCTGTTAGCCAACGGCGAGCGAACGGGCGACTACATCGACGCCGACGTGCTGGAAGGGCGCAACTTCGCCCGCCCGGAAAACGGCACGCCTTACTACACCTGGGTTGACGAGCAGGGGCGCATGCGCAACTCCGCCGTGCCGGGCAGCAACGCACCGCAGCGTGTGGAAGCCCCCTCGAACGTGCGCTACAGCGATGGCCGGCAAATCGAATTCAACAACAAAGGCAGCGTGCTGCCCGGCCTCGACGGTCAGCCCACCGCCGCCATGCAAGCACTGCTGGCCGGCAGCGGCGGGGGCGACAGCGACGGGCTGTACCAAAACCTCGTACAGCAATGCTGCGGTCAACTGGCCGAAGGCGACTTCACCGAACTGTCGAGCGACGAACCGCGCTACGAAGAGCTCAACCGTTTCTCCCCCAGCTTCAACTTCCCCATGGGCCGCAGCTACTACGCCGCCATGAAACTGCCCGCCGCCGGCCGCACCTATGGCCTGCGCGTGCGCAGTTTCGCCAACAAAAAAGTCGTCTACCCCTCGCTGCTATTCCTCGACGAAGCCAAACGCCCGACGCGCCTGGTGAGCGACGCCGTGTACCAACTGCACGGCGAAACCTGGTACCGCTACGCCTTCATCGAAGGCACCGTTCCGGTCAAAGCCGCGCAAGGCGAGCGCTACGTACTGCTGCTGACCACCGAAGAAGACAAACACTTGCAAACCCTCGACAACAAACCCTTCAAACGACCGCTGCAAGACCTGGCACTGGACGAAGCCGGCATGCAAAGCCACGCGCACAGCGACGAGGGTGGGTTCGAATTGGCGATCGTTAAATAGCGGCCCAGGCGGGATTTTCGTTTGCAGGAATCGCGACTAAAACGGAACGCTGCCCGGTCGCTCCAGGACCAATGCAACCTGTGGGAGCGACTTTAGTCGCGAGATGTTGATCTGGCCTTTGATCTCGCTCGTGATCTACCCGCCCCGTTCATCGCAGGCCGAGTGGAGTCGACGCGCAGGGGGGTGAGCGGCCGGGAGCCGCGAAAGGAACATCGGGCCATGGATGGCCCGTTGTGACGGCCCCCGGAGTGGCAGCGCAAGGAGGGGAGTCGGAGCGAAGCGCAGACCCAAGGTAGGGGCAAGCGCTTTGGTTACTTTCCCGCGACTTGGAAAGTGACTCGCGCGTAAGGCGCGAAACAAAACGTTCAGCGCACGCGGTAATGAATACCGCCGTACTTCACACCGTGCACGACTGAAAACTCTGGATCCCCGCCTGCGCGAGGATGACGGAGGTTTGGGCGACCATTGCGTTGTGCTTCGCTGAGTTCGGCGCATGCGGTGACAAATAGCGTCGCACTTCACACCGGTGTACGGCTTGAGATTCTGGATCCCGAATTGTCGGACCACCGCGTTCGCGAGGATGATGCTGGCCCTCCTGTGGGAGCGACTTCAGTCGCGATGCTTTTGATCGACATAAAAAAGCCCCGCAATCGCGGGGCCAAGGTCTTGCTTAGCACACACAGAATTCAAACCTACGCGGCATGCGCCCCCTGCGGGCTGCGCGGATGCTCCGCCTGCAAATAGGCACTCAACCGGCCTTGCTGCCCCGGCGTCATAAACAGCCCGAGCTTGCTGCGCCGCCACAGAATGTCCTGCGCCTCGCGGGCCCATTCCTCACGGCACAGATAATCGACCTCACGCCCATACAGCCCGGCGCCCAAATGTTCGCCCAGATCCTCAAGCGAGCTGGCACCCTCGAGCAGGGCAAAACTGCGGTTGCCATAGGTGCTGGCCCAACGCCGCGCCACCTGCGTCGGCAACCAGCCGTACTGATTACTCAGCGCCTCGACCAGCGCACTGCGGCTGCTCATCTGCTCACCGCCGGGCAACGGCGAGGCGGCGGTCCAGCTGGCGGTCATGTTGCTGAAGAAGGGCGCCAGTTGACTCATCGCCGACTCGGCCAATTTCCGGTAGGTGGTCAACTTGCCGCCAAACACCGACAACAACGGCGCGTCGCCCGGCTGCGCAGACAACGCCAGCGTGTAGTCGCGGGTAACGGCGGAAGGGTCGTCGGACTCGTCGTCGCACAGCGGCCGCACGCCGGAGTAGGTGTGCAGAATGTCCGCCTGGCTGATGGACTTTTTGAAGTGGGCGTTGACTACGTCGAGCAGGTACTGGGTTTCTTCCGGGCTGATCGCCACGTGCGCCGGATCGCCCTGATATTCGCGGTCGGTGGTGCCGATCAGGGTGAAGCGTTCCAGATACGGAATGGCGAACACGATACGGCGGTCTTCGTTTTGCAGGATGTACGCCTGCTCGCCGTCGTACAGGCGCGGCACCACGATATGGCTGCCCTGAATCAAGCGAATGCCGTAGGGCGATTTCTGCTGCAGGTCGTCTTTGATAAAGCGCGCCACCCAGGGGCCGGCGGCGTTTACCAAACCGCGTGCACGAATGGAGAACAGGCTGCCGTCGGCACGTTCCAGATGGATATGCCACAAGCCTTTACTGCGCCGAGCGCTGACGCAGCGGGTGCGGGTGTGTATGTGGGCGCCTTTTTCACGGGCGGCCATGGCGTTCAATACCACCAGACGCGCGTCGTCGACCCAGCAATCGGAGTATTCGAAACCGCGCGCAATTTCCGCTTTCAACGGGCTGCCGGCACCGAAGCGCAGGCCACGCGAGCCGGGCAACTTTTCCCGCTTGCCGAGGTGGTCGTACAAAAACAGGCCCATGCGAATCATCCACGCCGGGCGCAGGTGCGGGCGATGGGGTAATACAAAACGCATGGGCTTAACGATGTGCGGCGCCTTGGCCAGCAGCACTTCGCGTTCGGCGAGTGCCTCGCGTACCAGGCGGAATTCGTAATGTTCGAGGTAGCGCAGGCCACCGTGGATCAGCTTGCTGCTGGCAGAGGAGGTGTGTTGCGCCAGGTCGTCCTTTTCGCAAAGGAACACGGACAAACCTCGGCCCGCTGCGTCTGCCGCGATGCCCACACCATTGATGCCGCCGCCAACTACCGCGAGGTCATAGATTTCGGCAACCGAGCTGGTGGGGTTCTGCTTCGCGTGCATGGCAAGCCTCTGAAGTCGAAAGTGAACGTAGGAATGTTCGTTTCCGAAAATGGTAGCGGAATGTTTTGCCACTGACCAGTCGGGCGTGCGATTGCACGCCGAATGGCACCAGAGATTGCCGAAGGGCGGGGTTAAACCAGCTTGAGCTGCACTTTGTGCTGGGCCAGCAGACGGGCCAGCGCGGGGGAGGGCGTGTGGTCGGTAAACAACTGGTTGACCAGGCTGATGGAGCCCAGGCGCACCACGGCGTTGCGGCCGAACTTGCTCGAGTCGGCGGCCAGCAGCACTTGCCGGGCGTTGTCGATGATGGCTTGCGACACGCGCACTTCCTGGTAATCGAAGTCGAGCAGGCTGCCGTCGTCGTCGATGCCGCTGATGCCCATAAGGGCGAAGTCCACTTTGAATTGCTGGATGAAATCCACCGCCGTCTGCCCAACAATGCCGCCGTCGCTGCGCACCGTGCCACCGGCCACCAGCACTTCGAAGTCGGCTTTGTCGCTGAGCTGCGCGGCCACGTGCAGGTTGTTGGTGATCACTTTCAAACCACGGTGATTGAGCAGCGCGCGGGCAATGGCTTCGGTGGTGGTGCCGATGTTGATAAATACCGAAGCGTGGTCCGGCACCTGGGCGGCAATCGCCTCGGCGATACGCTGTTTCTCGTCACGCATCAGCCCGGCGCGCATGGCGTAGGCGGTGTTTTGGGTGCTTGACGCTTCGCTCGCCGCGCCGCCGTGGGTGCGCCGCAGCAGGCCCTGTTCGGCGAGCTGGTTGATGTCGCGGCGGATGGTTTGCGGGGTGACGGCAAAGGCTTGGGCCAGCTCGTCAATGCTGACGTAACCGCGTTCGCGGGCGAGGTCGAGAATGTCTTGCTGCCGGGGCGCCAGGGTCATTAAGGGCTTCCTTTTTTGCGCCGCATTATAGGCGCTCGGGCATCGGCTGGGGCGCCGTCTACAGGCGCTCGACTTTTGCCGGGTCTGCCTCTAAGGTACGCGAACTTTGTCGGAATTTTCACATTCGAACATGACCCCAGCCATCGACCTGTTAAAAAAAGCCGGCGCCGCCCATCGCGTGCTGAGTTACAGCCACGATCCGAAGGCCGCCTCTTATGGCTTGGAAGCAGCGGAAAAACTGGGCCTGGAGCCGGCCCAGGTGTTCAAAACCCTGCTGGCCGCCAGTGAGAAAGGTGAGTTGCTGGTGGCGGTGGTGCCAGTGGCGGGCACGCTGGATTTGAAAGCCTTGGCGCACGCTGCCGGGGTGAAAAAGGCCGACATGGCCGACCCGGCCGCTGCTCAGCGTTCTACCGGTTATTTGCTTGGAGGCATCAGCCCGCTGGGGCAGAAGAAACGCCTGCGCACGTTTATCGACGACAGCGCCAACCAGCACACCCACATTTATGTAAGCGCCGGCCGCCGTGGCCTGGAAGTGGAATTAGCTGCCGAGGTATTGGCGGCGCATTGCCAGGGGCAGTTTGCGGCCATTGGCCGCGAGTAAACGGTCGGTCCGTGGCGTCGCCTCGGCGATGTCCCCACCCAAAATAACAAGGAAGCGCAGATGTCCCAGTACCTTCTTGCCATCGATCAAGGCACCACCAGCAGCCGCGCCATTGTCTTCAGTGCCCAGGGCTCGCCGGTGTCTCGCGCTCAACAGGAATTCAAACAGTATTTCCCCAAAGACGGCTGGGTTGAGCACGACGGCGAAGACCTTTGGCTCAGTACCCTGAAGGTCTGCCGCGAAGCACTGCGTCAAAGCGGCTTGCAGGCGTCTGAAGTGGCCGCCATCGGCATCACCAATCAGCGCGAAACCACCTTGGTCTGGGACGCTGCGACCGGCACGCCGATTTATCCCGCCATCGTCTGGCAAGATCGTCGCACCGCCGATTACTGCGCGGGCTTGAAAGAGGCCGGGCACGAGGCAACCGTGGCGGCGAAAACCGGCTTGGTGATCGACCCGTATTTTTCCGCCACCAAGCTGCGCTGGATTTTGCAGAACGTGCCGGGCGCCCGGGAGCGCGCGGAGCAGGGCGAATTGCGCTTCGGCACAGTCGACAGCTTTCTGCTCTGGCGCCTCACCGGCGGCAAGTCGCATAAAACCGACGCCAGCAACGCCTCGCGCACCATGTTGTTCAACATCCACACCCAGCAATGGGACGCCGACCTGCTGGCGCTGTTCGACATCCCGGTCAGCGTGTTGCCGGAAGTGTTGGACTGCGCCGCCGACTTCGGCGTAACCGAGGCCAATTGGTTCGGCAGCAGCATTCCCGTGTTGGGCATGGCTGGCGACCAGCAAGCGGCGCTGGTCGGCCAGGCGTGCTTCCAGCCGGGCATGGTGAAAAGTACCTACGGCACCGGCTGCTTCATGATTCAAAACACCGGCAAGCAACCGGTGGTGTCGCAGAACCGCTTGCTGACCACCGTCGGTTATCGCCTGAAGGGCGAAGTGACGTACGCGGTAGAAGGCTCGATTTTCGTCGCCGGTGCGGCGGTGCAGTGGCTGCGCGATGGCATCAAGTTGATCAGCCATGCCCGCGACACGGAAGCGTTGGCCGAGCAAACCGGCGACGCCAGCGGTGTGTTTTTGGTGCCGGCCTTCACGGGCCTGGGTGCGCCGTACTGGGATCCAAAAGCTCGCGGCGCGATCTTCGGATTGACCCGCGACACCGGCATCAAGGAAATCGTCACCGCCGGCTTGCAGTCGGTGTGCTACCAAACGCGCGACTTGCTTGAAGCCATGCGCCAGGACGGCGCCGCAGCGCCCAGTGCCTTGCGCGTAGACGGCGGCATGGTCGAGAACAACTGGGTGATGCAGTTCCTCGCCGACATTCTCGGCGTGCCGGTGGAGCGTCCTGAAGTGACCGAAACCACCGCGTTGGGCGTTGCGTATCTGGCCGGCTTGCAAGCGGGCATCTATCCCGACCTCGACGCCATCGCCCAGCATTGGCACCGCCAGCATCTGTTTGGCCCACGCATGGCCACAGCCCATCGCGAGAAGCTCTACGCCGGCTGGCTGGACGCGGTAAAACGCGTGCGCAGCGACGGCTGATACGCCGGCTGTTGCGCTGGAAAAAGCGGCGGCTGTATCAGGCCGGCCGCTGACATTCTCGGTATCGTGAGCGCCTTCATCAGCTCGGAGCGCGCCCATGTCCCTCGCCTTTCACCAGATCGACGCCTTTACCCAGCGACCGTTTGCCGGCAACCCGGCCATTGTTTACCGGCTGGATCGTTGGCTGGACGAGGCGCGCATGCAGGCCATCGCCGCCGAGCACAACCTGGCGGAAACCGCATTCGTGGTGAAAGAGGACGAGGTCTGGCACATCCGCTGGTTCACGCCCGCGTGTGAAGTGCCGTTGTGCGGCCATGCCACGCTGGCCACGGCCTTCGCGTTGTTCACCGTGCATGGCGAAACCGCCGATCAACTGAATTTCACCTGCCAGTCGGGCGCACTGAGCGTGAGCCGCGAAGGCGAGCGGTTGGTGCTGAATTTTCCTAGCCTGCCCGGCGAACGCTTCGATGCCAGCGCGGCGATCAAAGCGGCGGTAAATGGGCCGATTGTTGAAGTGCTCAACACCGGCAAAGAGCTGTTGGTGGTGCTTGAAACCGAACAAGCGGTGCGCGACTGCCAACCCGACCTGGCTGCCGTTGCGCAGCTGCCGTGGCTGGGCATGATCGTCACCGCGCCGGGCGAGCGGCACGACTTCGTCTCCCGCTATTTCGCCCCGGCCATCGGCATTGATGAAGACCCGGTGACCGGCTCAATCCATTGCAGCCTGATTCCCTATTGGGCAGAACGTCTGGGCAAAAGCCAGTTCGAGGCATTCCAGTGCTCGGCGCGCGGCGGTGAGCTGTTTTGCCGTCTCGATGGCGAACGCGTGAGCATTGGCGGCCACGCGGTATTGGTGGCCAGCGGTACGTTGCATCTGTGACTGCGTACCGCTGAGCAGCCGGGCGAGGCGCGGGGGGCTGGTTATACTGGCCTAACGTTCCTTATGGAAAAGGATTGCCAATGCCGTCTCGCCACCAGCTGCTGCGTGTGCGCCGAATCCTCTTAGCCAGCAGCGCTTCGCTGGGCTATCTGTTGCTGTGCTGGTTGGCATTTGCCGGCGGTTTTATGCAGTTGACCATGGCCGGCATGTTGCTGCTGACCATCGCCGTGGTCGCCAGCACGGCCGGTTTTCTGGCCCTGACCTGGTTCAATTTCAATCTGCGTTTTCGTGACCCCAGCCTGACGGTGCCGCAGATGAGCTGGGCGATTGGCGTGATTTTCGTCAGCGTCTACTACGCCGACAGCCTGCGTTCGCTGTTCTTGATGATGGTGTTGGTGGTGCTGATGTTCGGCGCCTTCCGGCTAACGTTGGGCGGCTTCGTGCGCATTGGCGTGTTCACCGTCGGCTGTTACGCGGTGCTGATGACCGCGCTGCTGTATCGCGGCGTGCGTTTCGACTGGCACGTGGAGGCAATTCGCGCGTTGGCGTTTTTCGTGCTCACCGGCGGGGTATCGATGCTCGGTCTGGAGATGAGCCGGTTGCGCAATATTCTGCAGGAGCGCAACCGCGACCTGCAGGTAGCGCTTGAGCGCATCCAGCAATTGGCCATTACGGACGAGCTCACCGGCTTGTACAACCGCCGCTTCGCCAATGACATCCTCGATCAGCAAAAAGCCCTGGCTGATCGCGGCACCTACGATTTTGTGGTGTGCATGCTCGACCTGGATTTCTTCAAACACGTTAACGACGCCTACGGGCATCCCGGTGGCGACGCGGTGCTGTGCCAGTTGGCGAAGATTCTGCAACGCATGGTGCGAGACGTGGATTTTGTCGCAAGGATGGGCGGCGAGGAGTTCTTGCTGGTGCTTTCGAACACCAACGAAGCCGGCGCTGCGTACGCCATGGAGCGGTTGCGCCAGGCGCTGAAAACTACGCAGTGGGAAGGCTTCCCACAGCTGCGGCTGACGTTGTCGGTGGGCATCAGCCGCTATGTGAGCCCCGAACCGTGGCAAACCACCTTGCAGCGCAGTGACAGCGCGTTGTATCAGGCCAAGGACAGCGGCCGCGATCGGGTGGTTGTGCTTTAGAGCTGACTGCCGGGCGCGGCGAAGGTGACCACCTGTTGCGCCGCGATCCGCACGCCAACGTACTCACCGGGTTGGCGCTGAACATGGCTGGGAAACAACGCGTCCACATGCGCGCCCGTAGCCAGGCGCAAGCGGTACAACGTGCTGGCGCCCTGAAAGCTGCTGCTCAGCACCTGCGCCTGTTGCTCAACCGGTTCCGCGAAGGTGAGATCGTCGGGGCGTAACAACACATCCACCGGACTGCCGCTGGGCCAATCACGGGCCTGGCAATTGACCACGCCCAGTTCGGTCTGGACCGATTCGCGGCTGAGCAGCTCGCCGCGAATGAAATAGCCCTGGCCGATAAAACTGGCCACGAAGGGCGTTTGCGGGCGGTGGTAGAGGTTGTACGGCGTGTCCCATTGCTCCAGATGGCCTTCTTTGAACACGCCAACCTGATCGCTAACGGCGAACGCTTCTTCCTGGTCGTGGGTGACCAGAATGGCGCTGGTGCCGCGCGCTTTGAGGATCTCGCGCACTTCCTGGCTCAAGCGGCGGCGCAGTTCGTTGTCGAGGTTGGAAAACGGCTCATCCAGCAGCAGCAATTGCGGTTCCGGGGCCAACGCACGCGCCAACGCCACGCGCTGCTGCTGGCCGCCCGACAATTCATGGGGAAAGCGTTTGCTTAACGTCGACAGCTTCACCAGCTCAAGCAATTCCGCTGTGACCTGGGCGCAATTGGCCTGCTGGCGGATGCCAAAGGCGACGTTGTCGGCGACGGTTAAATGCGGGAACAGCGCGTAGTCCTGGAACACCATGCCAATGCGGCGCTTCTCGGGCGCCAAGGTGAAGCCGGGGCGCGAGAGTAGGGTGTCAGCGAGCTGGATGTCGCCACTGAGCACCGGCTCAAACCCGGCGATGGCACGCAGCGTCGTGGTTTTGCCGCAGCCCGAAGGGCCAAGCAAGCAGCCGATTTCACCTTCGTGCAGCGTGAGATCCAGCTGCTGCACCACGAGGTGGTCGCGGTAGCCGCAGCTGAGGTTTCGCAGGGTCAGCAGTGGCGCCGCACTCATGCCGGGCGGTAGCCGGGCTCGACCAGCATTTCCAGCAGCGCTTTCTGCGCGTGAAGGCGATTTTCAGCTTGGTCCCACGCGCCGGAGCGCGGGTCGTCGAGCAAGTCTTCGCTGATTTCCTCGCCACGGTGAGCGGGCAGGCAGTGCAGGAACAATACGTCGCTGGCGGCCTGGTCGAGCAGGGCGCGGGTAACTTGGTACGGCGTGAACAGCGCAAGGCGTTCGGCGGCTTCTTCTTCCTGGCCCATGGAGGTCCAGACGTCGGTGCTCACCAGATGGGCGCCGGCCACGGCCTCACGCGGGTCGCGCACGATGGTCACGCGGCTGCCGGCGGCGGCCAGGAAGCTGGCGTTGGGCTCATAGCCTTCAGGGCAGGCCACGCGCAAGTGGAAATCGAACTGCTGAGCGGCTTCGATGTAGCTGTTGCACATGTTGTTGCCGTCGCCGATCCAGGCCACGGTTTTGCCCTGAATCGGGCCGCGCAGTTCTTGGTAGGTCTGCATATCGGCCAGCAACTGGCAGGGGTGCAGGTCATCCGACAGGCCATTGATCACCGGCACGCGCGAATGGGCAGCGAACTCGGTGAGGGTGCTGTGGGCGAAGGTGCGGATCATTACGGCATCGAGCATGCGCGACATGACGATGGCGGCATCGCTCACCGGCTCGCCACGGCCGAGCTGGGTATCACGAGGCGACAGGAAAATAGCCTGGCCGCCGAGCTGGATCATGCCGGCTTCAAAAGAGAGGCGGGTGCGAGTGGAGGCTTTTTCGAAAATCATGCCGAGCACGCGATTTTTTAGCGGCTCAAAAAGGATGCCTCGATTGCGCAGGCTCTTCAGCTCGATGCCACGACGGATCAGGCCCAGCAACTCATCGGGCGTGCAGTCCATTAGCGAGAGAAAGTGTCTTGCGCTCATCATTCACTACCTTTTGTACAACGATTGCGCTGGTGAACAAGCCGGGCCTTTTCGGGAAAAGGTTTTCAAAGAAAAAAGGGCTCTACCAGCGGCTGTGGGCCGCACGGTGCGACGAAATGGGGAGGCGGGATCTTATAAGGAAATGTCGCGCCGTGTCATCTTTGGCGCGCGTTGCGTTTATACGAGATGTCTCGGTCCTTTATGCGCCTAGGCCTGGCCTGTTTTCCAGGCATAAAAAAACCCCGCCGAAGCGGGGTTTTTTTTGAAGCGCGGGGAGTCTTAGACTACCTGTACTTCTTCAGCTTGCATGCCTTTCTGGCCTTTAGCGGCCACGAAAGATACGGTCTGACCTTCTTTCAAGCTTTTGAAGCCATCGGATTGGATAGCTTTGAAGTGCACGAACAGGTCAGCGCCGCCGTTGCTTGGAGTGATGAAGCCGAAGCCTTTTTCATCGTTGAACCATTTAACGGTACCAGTTTCGCGATTAGCCATGGTGTAGATCCTTGAACAGAGTGGATTGCGGCGGGCTACAGGCCCAGCCAGTACTGAGTGCAAAGAGTTATCGGAATACGTGTAGATGGTTGGATCGAGATCTAAACACCAAGTTGCGATTCGCGGTACACATGCAGCACAGTGGCCTAAAGATACGCACTTTGTTGGAGTAATGCGACTAGCGAAGCCTCTGTAATCGATATAAATGGCATATATCTGCCGAAACGCGGCTCCGTTGGCAGTAAAAAACGCTGTAAGGACCGTCTGAAGAACGGTATGGATTCTCCTGATGAGCCCCAATTCATGGGGCTTAAGCCTATGGTGCAGCGGCCTGATGCGCTCCATAGTCAGCACTTAACGACCGAATGCGTCGTGCCAAATAAAAAAGAGGCTAGGCCGTGACCAAGACCCTCCATCACCGTGCGTGCCATTTATGCGAAGCCATTTGTGGGCTGAGCATTGAGACCGAAACCCAGCCCGACGGCACCCAGCAGATCCTTTCTATTAAAGGCGATGCCCTGGACAGCTTCAGCCAAGGCCACATCTGCCCCAAAGCCGTTGCCCTGCAAGATATCCAGCACGACCCCGACCGCCTGCGCCAACCGATGCGCCGCGTCGGCAGCGAATGGCACGCCATTGAGTGGGACGAAGCCTTCGAACTGGTCGCTAGCCGCTTGGCCGACATTCAGACCCGCCATGGGCAGAACGCCGTTGCGGTCTATCAGGGCAACCCGAGCGTGCACAACTACGGGCTGATGACCCACAGCAATTACTTTCTAGGCCAACTGAAAACGCGCAACCGTTATTCGGCAACGTCGGTGGATCAATTGCCTCATCACCTCACCAGCCACTTGATGTACGGCCACGGTTTGCTGATTCCGATCCCCGATATCGATCACACCGACTTTATGCTGATCCTGGGCGGCAATCCGCTGGCGTCCAACGGCAGCATCATGACCGTGCCCAACGTGGAAAAACGCCTGAAGGCCATCAAGGCGCGCGGCGGCAAAGTGGTGGTGGTCGATCCGCGCCGCAGCGAAACGGCGGCTATTGCCGACCAACATATTTTCGTCCGTCCGGGGCAAGATGCGGCGCTGCTGTTTGGCGTGCTCAATACCCTGTTTGAAGAAGGCCTGACCCGCGTCAGCCATCTGCCAATCGAAGGGCTGGACGAGGTGCGCAGCGCCGTGGCGGCCTTCACCGCAGAGGCCATGAGCGCGCGCTGCGGCGTGCCGGCCGAGACGATTCGCCAACTGGCGCGAGATTTTGCCGCCGCCGATTCGGCGGTGTGCTACGGCCGTATGGGCGTTTCCACGCAGGTGTTTGGCACGCTCTGTCAGTGGGTGGTGCAACTGATCAATCTGGTGACTGGCAACCTCGACCGGGTCGGCGGCGTGCTGTGCACCGAGCCGGCGGTGGATTTGGTGGCCAGCACGTCGGGCGGTCATTTCAATCGCTGGCAGAGCAGGGTCTCTGGGCTGCCGGAGTACGGCGGTGAATTGCCGGTTTCGGCACTGGCCGAAGAGATGCTGACGCCGGGAGAAGGGCAGATTCGCGCGTTAATCACTGTCGCGGGCAACCCCGTGCTGTCGACGCCCAACGGCCGCCAATTGGAGCAGGCGTTGGATGGCCTGGAGTTCATGCTGTGCATCGACTTCTATATCAACGAAACCACCCGCTACGCCGACCTGATTCTGCCGCCGACCGCGCCGCTTGAGCACGATCATTACGACACCACCTTCAATGTATTCGCCGTGCGCAACGTCACCCGCTTCAACGAGCCGGTACTGGCCAAACCGCAGGGCGCGCTGCACGACTGGGAAATTTTCGTCGGACTGGCCAAGGCCTTTGCCAGCAAAACCGAGGCAACGCTCAAGCCAACCATGGAACCGGCGCAAATGATCGACATGGGCCTGCGCATGGGCCTGTATGGCGACAGCTCCGAGCACAAGTTGTCGGTCGCCATGTTGCGCGAACACCCCCATGGCATCGACCTGGGCGCTTTGAAGCCCAATCTTGTGGCGCGTTTGAAAACTCCAGGCAAAACCGTGCTGGCGGCGCCGCAGATTTTGCTCGATGACATCGCCCGCTTCGCGGCGCAGCCGGTACCGCAAGCCGGTGAGCTGGTGCTGATTGGCCGCCGCCATGTGCGCAGCAACAATTCCTGGATGCACAACTATCACCGGCTGGTGAAGGGCAAACCACGTCATCAACTGCTGATGAATCCGGCCGACATGGCCAGCCGCGCGCTGAGCGATGGTCAGCGCGTCAGTGTGCGTTCGCGTGTAGGCATGATTGAAGTAGAAGTCGCCGGCAGCGATGACATGATGCCTGGCGTAGTGAGCTTGCCGCACGGCTGGGGCCACGGCCGGCCGGGCGTGCAAATGGCGATTGCCAGCGCACAACCCGGCGCCAGCGCCAACGACCTGACGGATGAACGCCACCTCGACATGCTGTCCGGCAACGCGGCGCTCAATGGCGTGCCGGTTGTGGTGGCAGCGGCGTAGGCACGCTCACTACGACGATAGGAGGGTCGCGCCAAGTGCGCGGCTTTCCGATACAATGCGCGTCACCGTGTCGGCCCGTGAGTCGGCGAGTTGACTGTCAGATAGGCCTTAGTGCTGAGGTACCCATGGATATCATCGAAACTATCAAAGAGCAGATCGCGAACAACGCCATCCTGCTGTACATGAAAGGCTCGCCGAACGCCCCGCAATGTGGCTTCTCGTCGAAAGCCGCTCAGGTTGTCATGGCATGCGGCGAAAAATTCGCCTACGTCGACATCCTGCAAAACCCCGAAATTCGCGCCAACCTGCCGAAATACGCCAACTGGCCAACCTTCCCGCAATTGTGGGTCGGTGGTGAGCTGGTTGGCGGTAGCGACATCATGGTTGAGATGTTTGAAAACGGTGAGCTGCAAACTATGGTTAAAGCCGCCGCTGCCAAAGCCGACGCTTGATTAGCCGACGCACAATAAAAAGCCCCGCCGAAGCGGGGCTTTTTATTGCCTGACGATTTACTCGTCCATCTGCGATTGCAGGTAGTTCTGCAGGCCTACTTTGTCGATCAGGCTGAGTTGGGTTTCCAGCCAGTCGATGTGCTCTTCCTCGGAGCAGAGGATGTCTTCGAGCAGTTCGCGGCTGGCGTAGTCGCCAATGCTCTCGCAGTAAGCGATGGCTTCCTTAAGGTCGATGTGCGCTTTGTGTTCGATTTTCAGGTCGCACTCGAGCATCTCTTTGGTGTTCTCGCCGATCAGAATCTTGCCGAGGTCTTGCAGGTTCGGCAGGCCTTCCAGGAACAAGATGCGCTTGATCAGCTTGTCCGCGTGTTTCATCTCGTCGATGGACTCGTGGTATTCGTGCTCGCCCAGTTTCTTCAGGCCCCAGTCTTCGTACATGCGCGCATGCAGGAAGTATTGGTTGATGGCGACCAGCTCGTTGCCGAGGATTTTGTTGAGGTGCTGGATGACTTTCTTGTCGCCTTTCATGTCTGCGGCCTGCCGTGCAAAGGGGTGATAGCGTGAGAGTCTGCCCCTGCATCATTACGCTGTCAAATGTAAGTAATTGAATTTAAACGGAAAATAAACCCGAATACGAATGTTTAGATTCTGCGTCTTGGCGCTAACTACTTGAATTTCAGGCATAAAAAAACCGGACACTCGGTCCGGTTTTCGGAATTTGACTACTTTAAGCCGCAGAAAATTGTGCTGGATAACCGAGCGCAGCTTGGCTGCTTTGTACTTCTGTCAGCGCTTCACGTACCACTTTCTTGGCCAGCGTCGCGCATTTGCCGCATTGGCTGGCGACTTCCAGCGACTCACGAACGTCGCGGTAGCTGCAGCAACCTTCGTAGATTGCATCGCGGATCTGACCGTCGGTGACACCCATGCAGAGGCATACGTACATATAAGGCCCGGACTCAAAGTGACTTGATGCGGAGGATATTAATGTTAATGAGAATGCTTGTCAAAACTAGACCGGGCGTTTCTCATTGATATTCCCTCGGGCCGATGAACGGTCCCACACATAATTTGCGCGCATAAAAAAACCGGCGCAGAGGCCGGTTTTTTTGAAGCGGAGCAGGGCAGCGATCAGTCGTCGAAATCCTGCCAGCCGCCCATTTCCTTCCAGCGGTTCACAATGCCGCAGAACAGCTCGGCGGTTTTCTCAGTGTCGTAACGCGCCGAGTGCGCCTCGCGACCGTCGAAATCCATGCCAGCCGCCTGACACGCCCGAGCCAGCACCGTCTGCCCGTAAGCAAGGCCGGCGAGGGTGGCGGTGTCGAAGCTGGAGAACGGGTGAAATGGATTGCGCTTCAGGTCATTACGCGCGACGGCCGCATTGAGAAAGCCCAAGTCAAAACTGCTGTTGTGGCCCACCAGAATGGCGCGTTTGCAGCCGTTGGCTTTCAGCGCTTTGCGGATGCCACGGAAAATATCGGTCAATGCCGACTCTTCGCTAACTGCCATGCGCAGTGGGTGGTCGAGCTTGATGCCGGTGAACTCCAGCGCGGCGGCCTCGATGTTGGCGCCTTCAAACGGCTCGATACGGAAGAAATAGGTGTGCTCCGGAAACAGAAAACCCTTTTCGTCCATGCCCACGGTGACGGCTGCAATTTCCAACAGCGCGTCGGTGGCAGAGTTGAAACCGCCAGTCTCCACATCGACCACCACCGGCAAATAGCCGCGAAAGCGCGCGGCCATTGGATGGCGCGAATTACTGCTGCCGCCTTCCGGTTCGTCGTCGTAGTTGTCTTCACTCACGCGGTTTGCTCCAGCAAGCGCCAGCGCAGTTTTTCACCGGCGCGCAGCGGGACGACACTGTGCTCGCCAAGCGGCAGGCTGGTCGGGGCAGTCCATTCTTCACGGACCAAGGTAATGGTGTCGGTATTGCGCGGCAGACCGTAGAAGTCCGGGCCGTGCTGGCTGGCAAAGCCTTCCAGCTTGTCCAGCGCGTTACGTTGCTCGAATGCTTCGGCGTACAGCTCAATCGCCGCGTAGGCCGTGTAGCAGCCGGCGCAACCGCAAGCCGCTTCTTTGGCGTGCTGAGCGTGGGGCGCCGAGTCGGTGCCGAGGAAGAATTTGGCGCTGCCGCTGGTGGCCGCGTCCAGCAGGGCTTCCTGGTGCACGTTGCGCTTGAGAATTGGCAGGCAATAGAAGTGCGGGCGGATGCCGCCAACCAGCATATGGTTGCGGTTGTACAGCAGGTGGTGGGCCGTGATCGTTGCGCCGACGTTGGCTGGGGCGCTGTTGACGAACTGCACCGCATCGCCAGTGGTGATGTGTTCGAACACCACTTTGAGCGTCGGAAAACGCTCCACTACGCGGGTCAGGTGCTCATCGATAAACACCTTCTCGCGGTCGAACACGTCGATCTCGCCGCGCGTCACTTCACCGTGAACCAGCAGTGGCAAGCCCACTTCGGCCATGGCTTCCAACACATGAAAAATCTTGTCGACGCTGGTTACGCCTGAATCGGAATTGGTCGTGGCGCCGGCCGGATACAGCTTGGCGGCGTGTACGAAACCGGATGCCTTGGCGCTGCGAACATCGTCCGGGCTAGTGAGGTCGGTGAGGTACAACACCATCAGCGGTTCAAAATGGCTGCCGGCCGGGCGGGCGGCAAGAATGCGCTGGCGATAGCCGTCGGCTTCAGCGGCGTTGCGCACCGGCGGCACCAGGTTCGGCATGATGATGGCGCGACCGAAGGTGCGCGCGACGTCGGCGACCGTATGAGGCAGCACCGCGCCGTCGCGCAGGTGAATATGCCAGTCGTCCGGACGCAGCAGGGTGAGGCGGTCAGTCATGGGGGGCGATACCAGATCAGCGAAATTTGTGCGGTAAAAACTGCTGCGAATGCTACCGGAAAAGCCTGGTAGCGGCACCCGCTATCAAGTTTTCCCAACGCCAACCGATACCCCACTCAGAACGCCGTAATTCTTCATGGAGCCTACCGTGCGCCAGCGCTATCTCGCCTTGTTCAGCTTATTCGCCAGCCTGCCGGCCATGGCGATCACCTTTCAAACGCGCCTGGAAAAGGTCGAATGGAAGGTCGACGGCGATCAGTTCGAGTGCCGCTTGTCGCAGGACATCACCGATTTCGGCCAAGGCCAATTCGTACGCCGTGCCGGTGAACAGGTCACTTTCCGTCTGCAAGCCCGCGAACGCTGGCTGGGTGCAGGTTCCGCCACCCTGGTTGCTGCCGCAGCACCGTGGCAACCAGGGCGAGGCGACATCAATTTGGGCCGGGTCACGGTCGACAACGGCGCCATGCCTTTTAACAGCAGCCAGCAGCAAGGCGCGCGCATGCTCACCGGGTTACTGGAAGGTCGCAGTCCCGTAGTGCGCCACCGCATGCCGGACGGCGGCGAGGGCGTTGAAGTTCGCCTGCTGCCGGTCAAGTTCAACAAGGCCTACCACGATTACCTGGACTGCACGACCAAGCTGCTGCCAGTCAATTTCGACCAGATCAAACAAGTGCAAGTGGCCTTTCCGGGTGGCGGCGCCGACCTGGATGAACTTTCTCGCGCCAAGCTGGAAATCATCCTGCAGTACCTCAAGGCTGATCCGAGCGTTAACCATATCGAGCTGGACGGCCATTCGGACAATGGCGGCAACCGCCTCACCAATCTGGACATGTCCCGCCGTCGCGCGTTGGCCGTGCAGGAATATTTCAAGGCCAATGGCATCCCTGAAAGCCAATTTATCGTTCGCTTCCACGGCGAGCGTTACCCGTTGGTGCCCAACACTAATGCCGCTAACCGTGCGAAAAATCGCCGGGTAACCGTGCATTTGTCCCGCGAACCAATGCCGCCAGCGCCCACCACTCCCGCGACCGCGCCAATAAAACCCGCTGCCACGTCCTGATTGCAGGTTGTGCGCTTCCCGTCGTTTAGACGAAAGAATCCGTCGCTTCATCGTCATTAGCTGTCGCGCCTCTGTAAATTGTGCGGCGCGGCCAGTAGAATCGCGGGTTTTCCGTAGAACCCCGTGGAGTGATGGCATGGCGGACGTAAAGAAGGTTGTCCTGGCGTATTCCGGTGGCCTGGACACTTCGGTGATTCTCAAGTGGCTGCAAGACACCTATCAATGTGAAGTGGTGACATTCACCGCCGATCTCGGTCAAGGCGAAGAAGTTGAGCCAGCCCGTGCCAAGGCACAGGCCATGGGCGTCAAGGAAATCTTCATCGACGACCTGCGCGAAGAATTCGTTCGCGACTTCGTTTTCCCCATGTTCCGCGCCAACACCGTGTACGAAGGCGAGTACCTGCTGGGTACGTCCATCGCCCGTCCGCTGATCGCCAAGCGTCTGATCGAAATCGCCAACGAAACCGGCGCTGACGCCATTTCCCACGGCGCCACCGGCAAAGGCAACGACCAGGTTCGCTTCGAGCTCGGCGCTTATGCGCTCAAGCCTGGGGTAAAAGTGATTGCTCCGTGGCGTGAGTGGGATTTGCTCTCGCGCGAGAAGCTGATGGACTACGCCGAAAAGCACGCCATCCCGATCGAGCGTCACGGCAAAAAGAAATCGCCGTACTCCATGGATGCCAACTTGCTGCACATCTCCTACGAAGGCGGCGTGCTGGAAGACACCTGGACCGAGCACGAAGAAGACATGTGGAAATGGACCGTCTCCCCTGAGAACGCTCCAGACAAGCCGACCTACCTGGAACTGACCTACCGCAACGGTGACATCGTCGCCCTCGACGGCGTGGAAATGTCCCCGGCCACCGTGCTCGCCACGCTGAACAAAATCGGCGGCGAAAACGGTATTGGTCGTCTCGACATCGTGGAAAACCGTTACGTCGGCATGAAATCCCGTGGCTGCTACGAGACGCCCGGCGGCACCATCATGCTGCGTGCTCACCGCGCCATTGAATCGATCACCCTGGACCGCGAAGTCGCTCACCTCAAAGACGAGCTGATGCCCAAGTACGCCAGCCTGATCTACACCGGCTACTGGTGGAGCCCGGAACGTCTGATGCTGCAGCAGATGATCGACGCCTCGCAGGCCCACGTGAACGGTGTGGTTCGTCTGAAGCTGTACAAAGGCAACGTCATCGTGACCGGTCGTAAGTCTGAAGGCTCGCTGTTCGACGCCAACATCGCCACCTTCGAAGAAGACGGCGGCGCGTACAACCAGGCCGACGCGGCTGGCTTTATCAAGTTGAACGCCTTGCGCATGCGCATCGCCGCCAACAAGGGTCGCAAGCTGTTCTGATAAGCTTTTGCGGCTGACCAAACCCCGGCCACGAGCCGGGGTTTGCATTTATAAGCCTGTCACAGGCAACCGATGAGGAACGACTGATGAGACTGCTGCACACCATGCTGCGCGTCGGCGATATGGACAAATCCATCGCGTTTTATACCGAAGTGCTGGGCATGACCCTGCTGCGCCGCAAAGACTACCCCGACGGCCAATTCACCCTGGCGTTCGTGGGCTACGGCAACGAAGCGGACAACAGCGTGATCGAACTGACCCACAACTGGGGCGTCGAGAGCTACGAGCTAGGCACCGGTTACGGTCATATCGCGCTGGAAGTAGCCGACGTCTACAAGGCCTGCGAAGACATCCGAGCCCGTGGCGGAAAAATCACGCGCGAACCCGGCCCGATGAAGCATGGCACCAGCATTCTGGCCTTCGTTGAAGACCCCGACGGCTACAAAATTGAACTGCTGTCGCCCTCGCGCGGCGACTGACCAGCTCTGTAGGAGCTAGCATGCTAGCGAACCCTGCAAACGCTGATTTCCGAGGTTTCCAGGGTTCGCGACCAATGTCGCTCCTACAAAAGCTAGGCAGCGCCCAATAAAAAGCCCGACATCATGTCGGGCTTTTTATTGGCAGATCAGAAATCAAAATCGTATTCGGCCAGTTGTTTGTGCAACCGTCGCTCTTCCAAGAGGTTGTCGATGATGCGGCGCTTGGTCAGGTTGGTTTTTGCCACCTCGACCGGGGCTTCCACCACTTCCTCGCTTTCGTCACTTACTACGTCTTCGTCGAGTTCCAGTTCTTCTTTGCTAGTGCTCATTGACGTCCACTCCGGCTACAGGGCCATTGGCGCACCTTATATAGGCAAATTCGGGACGGGTAAAAAAGATTTTTTCAATCGGGCCATAGCAAGAACATTAAAAAGTCAATCGTCCGAGGTTTTGGCTTTGTACTCGCACAGGTCTTCAATCCGGCAACTGCCGCACCGTGGCTTGCGAGCCAGGCACACATATCGGCCATGCAAAATCAGCCAATGGTGCGCATCCATCAGAAAATCCTTGGGCACAAACTTCAGCAGCTTCTTTTCCACTTCAACCACGTTCTTGCCCGGCGCGATGTTGGTGCGGTTACTGACGCGGAAAATGTGCGTATCCACGGCCATCGCCAACTGCCGGAACGCGGTGTTGAGAACCACGTTGGCGGTCTTGCGGCCCACGCCTGGCAAGGCTTCCAGCGCTTCGCGATCTTCTGGCACCTGGCTGCCGTGCAGCTCAATAAGGCGCCGGCACGTTTCGATCACGTTCTTGGCTTTGCTGTTGTACAGGCCGATGGTCTTGATGTATTCGCTCAGGCCCTCCACGCCCAGCGCGTAAATCGCCTCCGGGGTATTGGCCACCGGGTACAACTTGGCCGTGGCTTTGTTGACGCTAACGTCAGTGGCCTGCGCCGAAAGAATCACCGCAATCAGCAATTCGAACGGCGTGGTGTAGGCCAGTTCGGTCTTCGGCTCGGGGTTGTCTTCGTGCAAGCGGCGAAAAATTTCGTAGCGTTTAGCGGCGTTCATCGGCGGTCTGGTCGGCAGAAAGAGAAGAGGGTTGGGAAGAGGGAAACACTAACCGGGACAACGCCCACAGCGCGCCCAGCACTAAAAACGCGCCCGGCGCCAGGGCGAACAACGGCAAACCGCTGAAGCTGGGAGCAGACCAACCGGCAGCGGTCGGCCCAAGCAGCCACTCGGCGTGGCTGAGCAGTGTGCCGCGGCCGAGCAATTCCCGCAGCGCGCCGAGCAGCAGGGCGACGCCGCTAAACAGCAAACCGTGGCGCAGCCCTTGTAACGCGTTTGCCGGCGCCTGCACTACGGCGAGCAGAAGCAGTGGCAAAAAAATCCCCAAGGCATTGCGCAGCTCCAGCGCTGTGGCTTGCAAAAGCAAGTCCGCGACGGTCAGCAGGGCGCACGCCGCCAGTAGCAGAACCGCGCGCTGTAACGTGGCGTCCAATCGGCGCAACAGCCCGGCCAGCACGCCCAGAGTGATCAGCAGCGGCAGCGCCACGACGCTCAGCCCCAGGCTTTTAACCAGCAAATCGCTGGCACCCAGCAACGGCGCCAGGGCCAGCCAATTAAGCGGCCTCATGGCGCCACCGCTTGAAGCAGGTGAGCTTTATGCGCATCGAAATACCGCAGGCCTCGTTGTACCGCCTGGCTGACCGCCCGCGATGTCACGGTGGCGCCCGCCATTTGGTCGAATGGGCCGCCATCGGCTTTCATCCGCCAGTCCGCATCGCCGGCGCTGCGCCCGGAAAAACCGCGCAACCACGGGCTTCTCGCCGCGTTGCTGAGGTCTGCCAGGCCTGGCGTTTCCCGTTCGCTCAGCACCTTGACGGCCAATAACTGCCCCGACGGCGCGATGGCCAACAGCAACTCGATGCTGCCTTCGTACCCTTCGCCGCGCGTTGGAAGCAGCACCGCGACAGGCACGCCGCTCAAGGTGGCGAGGTAGCCAAACGACGGCTCCGGCAGGCGCAGCTGCTCGCTATCGGCCAAAGCGATCGGCGCCGCAATCGGGTGGTTGTCGTAACTGCCGGGCGCCAATAAATCCAACAAGGCGCGCTCGCTGGCGGCTTGGCGTTCGCGGGCGATCTGGTCGCCGAGCAGATGCTGAACGCCGACCACGGCGGTCATCAGCGCGAGCAATAACGCGCCGATAACCAGCGCATTGCGCCTAGTCATTCGTCACCTCCGCGATGGGTTTCAGGGCCCGCCGCTCGATGATCGGCACCAACAGGTTCATGCCGAGTACGGCGAAGGCCATGCCGTCAGCGTAGTTGCCCCAGGTGCGGATCACGTACAGCCACAGCCCAACGCCGATGCCGAACCACAGGCGGGCGCGGTCGCTGCCTGCGCCGGACACCGGCTCGGTGGCGATAAAAAACGCGCCCAACATGGTGGCACCGGAGAACAGATGAAAGAACGGCGAGCCGTTCGAGTCCGAGCCGGAGCCGTTCCAGCACAGCAAGCTGGCCGCAAACAACGCCCCGAGCACGCCCACCGGCGTGTGCCAACGAATGACCTTGCGCTGAATCAGCAACAGGCCGCCAAGCAGAAACGCCACATTCACCCAGCCGGCCTGCCAATGGCTGAACGCTGGGTTGCGTTGGAACAGTTCGTCCACCGTCAGCCGGTCGTTGTGCTTGAGGCTGTCGAGCACCGTGGCCTGGCTCCAGCCGTCCACCGCCACCGGCCCGATAAAAATGTGCTGTAACCCGGCAAGCAAACCGTGGGCATCGCCCGGCGCGGGCCACTGCGTCATCTGCGCGGGAAAGGCCAGCAGGGCAAAGGCATAGCCGAGCATGGCCGGGTTAAACGGGTTTTTACCGAAGCCGCCGAACAGCGCTTTACCGCCAACATGAGCAAACGCCGCTGCACTGACGCTCAGCCACCACGACGCGTACGGCGGCAGCGCCAACGCCAGCAAGGCGGCGGTCACCAGCGCGCTGCCATCACCCAACCACGCGACATCGCCGAGCGAAAAGTGCGCTGCTCCTTGCACACGTCGCGCCAGCGCTTCACACGCTATTGCCGTGGCCATGCCGAGCAGCAGTTGCAGCAACGTGCCCCAACCGAACTGCCAGCACAGCACCAACGCGCCGGGCACGCACGCCAGCATTACCCATCGCATGCTGGGGCGCGGGTCGAACGCCGGATTAGCCGGGCTGGTAGGCATCGAGCTTTTCCTGCGCCTGGTGCAGACGCTGCTGCGCCTTTGCCAGCGCGACCTCATCGACAGGCTCGCGCCGCTGCAGCTTGCTCACCTCGGCGCGGGCCATCACGAGGGCGGTTTTCAAGTCTCGCAAGCCAGTATCAATGGGGCGTTTGTCGATGCGCTGCAGGTCTGGCGCCGGCTTGTTGCAGGCGTCTTCGGCCTGGTGCAACGCCGTTTCGGCCGCCAGCAGAGCCGCTTGCAACGGCTGCAATTCGCTTGCGCCGGCGCCGCTGCCTTCGGCGGTTTTCAGCGCCGCGCGAGCGACGGCGAGATTGACCTTGGCTTTCTTCAGCGCCACCTGGCTGTCTTCGCTGGCCGCAGGTTTGGCCGCTTGCAGGGCTGCTTGCGCCGCCGCCGCAGCCTGGCCCAGTTCCTCAACCTGCTGCGCAAGCTCCGGTGTGCCATAGGTGGCGAGCTGTTTTTGCGCCTTGCTGTAGGCCACCTGCGCCATGGCCGCTTCGATTTTCAGGCGCTTGACCCGCTCATCGAGGCTGGCGGATTTCTGTGTTTTCACTCGTTCGATGGCCGCTTGCACCGGATCCAACGCCATCGCTTGAGGTTGTGCCTGACGCTCAGCGCGGGCTGCACGGTCGCGTTGGCGACGCGCTTCTTCCCGTTGCAAGCGAGCCTGGTGGTTCTCATGGCGCCAGCGGAAATGGTCAGCACGCAGACGCTGTTCCTGCGCGGCCGGCTCGGGCAGCGTCAGCAAGTCGATGCAGTCAACCGGGCAGGGCGCTACGCACAATTCGCAGCCGGTGCATTCGTCCGTGATCACGGTGTGCATCAGCTTGGCCGCGCCGACAATGGCATCCACCGGGCATGCCTGAATGCACTTGGTGCAGCCGATGCATTCGGCCTCGCGAATAAAGGCCACTTGCGGGGCAATGGGCGGCAGTTCCGGTGGTAGCACCGGCACCTTCAGCAACTGCGCCAAGGCTTCGATGGTGGCTTCGCCGCCGGGTGGGCATTTATTGATCGCTTCACCCTGAGCGATGCCCTCGGCGTAAGGCTTGCAGCCGGGGTGCCCGCATTTGCCGCACTGGGTTTGCGGCAACAAGGCGTCGATGGCGGTGATCAGGCTGCTCATAGCGGTGCAAGCCCTTGTAGACCAAGCAGCACAAGGCCAACCAAACCTGCGCAAACCAGCAACAACGGCGCCCCTCGAAACGCTGCCGGCACGGCGTGATGATCGACGCGGGCGAGCAGATCGCCGAGAAGTTGTAAGGCCAGCCAGAAACCCAGGCCGCCGCCGATGCCTTGGGCCACGGCCAGCGCGAAGGTTTTTGGCTCGGCTAGCAATACGCTGCCCAGTGCGGCGGCGCCGGCGATAAACAAGGGCGACGCTTGGCCAGCAAGCTCGCTGCTACGGAAAACCGAAACCGTTAGCCAAGCGAGTGCGGCCAGCATGGGTGCGTACAGAAACAAGCGCAGGAAATCGAGATTCAGCGGCTGCAACACGCCGTGAAACAGCAGCCAGCCCAGCGGCGTGGCCAGGGCAATCAGCACCGCGCTCATGCGCCCCAACTGCGCCATGCGCGCCGGGCGCGCGGCCAAAGCGTCGGCGCCAGCAGGTAGCAGCACCAATAGGTTATTCACCAGGGCGGCGCCAAGCAGGGCGAGGAAAAAAGCGCTCATTGCGTGCGGGTGTCGTTGTGTTGCCAGAGAGGGGCGCCATTATCGGGGATGGCGCCAGCTCGGTACAGCCACGCGTAAATCAGCTGGACCGGCGCCGCGTCACCTTGCGCCACAACCAGCGCACCAGCAGCGCCAGCGGGAACAGCACGATCAGGAAAGGAATGCTGTAGCCCAGCACTTCCAGAGCTTTGGCGGTGCCGTCGGTGGCGTTGTCGAGCAGGTTGCCGAAGGCTTCGCCGATGCGGCTGAAGCGGCCCTCGCGTTGTGTTTCGGTGCGAAAGGATAGGGTCAGCAGGTTGGTGTTGATGCGCCGTTGCTGCTGCGCGGCTTCCTGGGAGGTGGCGTCCAGTTGCACCTGCACCTCGGCCATCTCCCGGGCGAGGGCGAGCATGTCGCTGACGCTGAGGTCTTTGCGGTCCTGAAACTGTTCCAGGGTTTTGTATTGGCGCTGCAGGCGCTCGCGCACTTGGTTGTTGTCGGAGACGGCCTGAGCGAGGTCTTCGGCATGGGTGGTGCGGCTGACCAACTTGCCGCCTTCGCCAGCGAGCGAGACGAGTTTTTCAACACCCTCGGGCACGATGCGCACGCGCAATTGGCCGGCGTTGTAGTCGCTGTCGCCTTGTTCAATGCCAAGCAGGTCGCATTGGCCAAAGCGGCCGCTGGTGCAGGCTTCGCGGGTATCAGCCAAGCGCTGGCGCACGGCTGCTTTGTCCAGTTCAAGGGTGACGTAGTGCTCGTAAGCGAGGAACGCACCGGCTTTGGCTTTCTCGCCCTGAACATCGGCGCTGCCCGACACGGCGTTCTCGCTCGAGTAGCCGTCTTGTTTGCCGCAGCCCGCCAGCGCCAACAGCAGAAGGGGAACAATCCATAAAGCTTTCATCGTCGCTTCCTTGCAGAAATAAAAAACGGGGCTGATCGCTCAGCCCCGTCTGATGGTGACGTTACTTAACGCGCTGACCCGGCTTGGCGCCGCTGTCCGGGCTGAGCAGGTAAATTTCTTCGCCGCCAGGGCCGGCGGCCAGCACCATGCCTTCGGACACGCCGAACTTCATCTTGCGTGCAGCCAGGTTGGCCACGTAGAGGGTCAGGCGACCTTCTAATTTGCTTGGGTCCGGGTAGGCGCTTTTGATGCCGGAGAACACGTTGCGCTTGGCATCGCCAATGTCGAGGGTCAGGCGCAGCAGCTTGTCGGCGCCTTCAACGAACTCGCATTTTTCAATCAAGGCAATGCGTAGGTCGACGGCGGCGAAGGCGTCGAAAGCGATTTCAGCCGCCAGCGGGTCTTTGCTCAGTTCGCCATTGCCAGCGGCAGCCGGTGCGGCGGTTTCGCTGCTGGCCAGGTCTTCTTTCGAGGCTTCGGTCATGGCTTCCACGGCTTTTGGGTCGATACGGGTGAGCAGGGGCTGGAACGCGTTGAGCTGATGGTTGGCCAGCAGCGTTTTGTGGTCGTCCCAGGTCAGCGGCGGCACGTTGAGGAACGCTTCGGCATCGCGCGCCAGGGTTGGCAGCACCGGCTTGAGCAGAATTACCAACTGGCGGAACAGGTTGATGCCCAGGGCGCATACGGCCTGCACTTCGTCTTGCTTGCCTTCCTGTTTGGCCAGCGCCCACGGCGCTTTGTCGGCGATCCAGGCGTTGGCGCGGTCGGCCAGCGCCATGGTTTCGCGCATGGCGCGGGCGAAGTCACGCGCTTCGTAGGCTTCGGCAATGCTGGGTGTGGCGGCCAGGAAGGCGTCGGTCAGTTCCGGCGCGGCGTTGGTATCGACCAGCACGCCGCCGTTGCCTTTGTGAATGAAACCGGCGCAGCGGCTGGCGATGTTCACCACCTTGCCGACCAGGTCGGAATTGACCTTCTGCACGAAATCTTCGAGGTTCAGGTCCAGATCGTCCACGCCACGGCTGAGCTTGGCCGCGTAGTAGTAGCGCAGGTATTCCGGCGACAGGTGATCGAGGTAGGTGCGCGCCTTGATAAAGGTGCCGCGCGACTTCGACATTTTCTGCCCGTTGACCGTCAGGTAACCGTGCACGTTGATGCCGGTCGGCTTGCGGTAGCCGGCGCCTTCGAGCATGGCGGGCCAGAACAGGGCGTGGAAGTTGACGATGTCTTTGCCGATGAAGTGGTACAGCTCGGCGGTCGAATCCTTGTTCCAGAAGGCGTCGAAATCCAGCTCTGGCGTGCGGTCGCACAGGTTCTTGAAGCTGGCCATGTAGCCAATGGGTGCATCGAGCCATACGTAGAAATATTTGCCCGGCTCGTCCGGAATCTCGAAGCCGAAATATGGCGCATCGCGGGAGATGTCCCACTCTTGCAAGCCGGAATCCAGCCACTCGGCGAGCTTGTTCGCCACCGCGTCGTGCAAGGTGCCGCTGCGGGTCCAGCTTTGCAGCATGGCCTGGAATTCAGGCAGCTTGAAGAAGAAGTGCTTGGAATCTTTCAGCACCGGCACGGCGCCGGAAATGGCCGAGCGCGGGTTCTTCAGTTCGGTAGGCGCGTAGGTGGCGCCGCATTTTTCGCAGTTGTCGCCGTACTGGTCTTCGGTGCCGCACTTCGGGCAGGTGCCCTTGATGAAACGGTCGGCCAGGAACATGCCTTTTTCCGGGTCGAAGTACTGCGTCACGGAGCGGGTGGCGATGTGGCCTTTGTCGCGCAGGGCCAGGTAAATCGAGGTCGACAGCGCGCGGTTTTCTTCCGAGTGCGTGGAGTGGAAGTTGTCGAAGTTCACCAGAAAGCTGGCGAAGTCGGCACTGTGCTCGGCTTTGACGTTGTCGATCAGTTGCTGCGCGGTGATGCCTTCTTTTTCGGCGCGCAACATGATGGCCGAGCCGTGGGCGTCGTCTGCGCAGACATAAATGCATTGATTGCCGCGGTGCTTCTGGAAGCGCACCCAGATATCGGTCTGGATGTACTCGAGCATATGGCCAAGGTGAATGGAGCCGTTGGCATAGGGCAGGGCGCTGGTGACGAGGATTTTGCGGGGCTCGGACATGGTAATCGGCTGCACTGGCATTACGAGGGAAGTCGGCAACTATAAAGGCGTGGCGGTTTTTTTTCACCCGCATCGCGGCTCAAGCCGCTCCTAAGACGCACCGTTGTGTAGGAGCGGCTTCAGCCGCGATGCTTTTAATCCACACCCTATTGGCTTGAAGTAAGATGCCCGCCTGTTTTGCTCAGCCTTTCGGAGTTGCCCCATGAGCACCGTTACCCGCCAGCTGGTCGAAGCGACCCTGCGCCAGTTCACTGATCCCAACCTCAATCAAGACCCCGTCAGCGCCGGTTGCCTGCGCGATGTCAGCATCGACGGCGCCAAGGTGCGCGTGCGCCTGGAACTGGGTTACGCCGCCGACCTGTTCAAAAACGGTTGGGCGCAAATGCTGCAAATGGCCCTGGAAAATGTCGACGGTATCGACAGCGCCACGGTGCAGATCGACACCCACATTGCCGCCCACAAGGCCCAGGCTCAGGTGCCCGGTTTGGCCAATGTGAAAAACGTGATCGCCGTGGCCTCGGGCAAGGGCGGCGTGGGTAAATCCACCACGGCTGCCAATCTGGCCCTGGCGCTGGCGCGTGAAGGTGCCAAGGTCGGCATTCTGGATGCCGATATCTACGGCCCGAGCCAGGGCATCATGTTTGGCATTCCTGAGGGCACCCGCCCGCAGGTGAAAGAGCAGAAGTGGTTTGTGCCGATCAAGGCGCATGGCGTTGAAGTGATGTCCATGGCCTTCCTCACCGACGACAACACGCCGATGGTCTGGCGCGGTCCGATGGTGTCCGGTGCGTTGCTGCAATTGGTCACGCAAACCGCGTGGGGCGACCTGGATTACTTGGTGGTCGACATGCCGCCCGGCACTGGCGACATCCAACTGACCCTGGCGCAAAAAGTGCCGGTGGCCGGCGCCGTGATCGTCACCACCCCGCAAGACCTGGCCCTGCTCGACGCCCGCAAAGGCGTGGAAATGTTCCGCAAAGTGAACATTCCGGTGCTGGGCGTGGTGGAGAATATGGCCGTTCATATCTGCTCCAACTGCGGCCATGCCGAGCACCTGTTCGGCGAGGGCGGCGGCGAGAAGCTGGCGGCGCAATACGACGTCGATCTGCTGGCCTCGATGCCGCTGTCCATGGCGATTCGCATGCAATCGGACGGCGGCAAACCCACCGCCATCGCCGACCCGGAAAGCCAGATCGCCATGCTCTATCAGGAAGTCGCCCGTGCCGTTGGCGCGCGCATTGCGCAAAGCGGGCAGAGCGCGCCAGGTATGCCGAATATTGTGATTTCCGACGACTAATCGGCCTGCACATTGGCGTTCGTCCGAGCGCCAATGCAGCAGTCGCCTGCACACAGCCGTTGCGCCGCAGATGAGAAATCGTGGAAGATGAGATGAAATCTCATCTGTGGCGTTTCTGGCGGCATGTCTACCGACAACTTCTTCCCGTTGCACAGCGTGGAAAGCCTTTACGGCGAGCATCACGGCTGGCTGCAAAAATGGCTGCGCAGCCGTATCGGCAACTCCGCGGATGCGGCTGACCTGGCGCAAGACACTTTTGTGCGGCTGCTCAATGCCCGCACGGCGCCGAGCATTCGCGAACCCCGTCATTACCTCACCACCATTGCCCGTGGCTTGCTGGTGGATCTGTTTCGCCGGCGCGCCGTGGAAAATGCTTACCTCGACGCGCTGGCTGCACGCCCCGAGGCTTATGAAGAAAGCCTGGAAAACCGCCACCTGATTCTTGAGGCGCTGCTGGCCATTGACGCCATGCTCGACGGCCTCGGGCCACGCACGCGGCAGATTTTTCTCATGGCTCAGCTGGAAGAACTCAGCTACGTGGAGATCGGCCAGCGCCTTGGCGTGTCCGTCACCACGGTCAAAAACCATTTGAGCAAAGCGCTGCTGCAATGCCTGCTGCTGGTCGAAGATTGATGGCCAGCCCCGCCGCCCAAGCGCTGACCGCCCATTGCCTGGAAATGGCGGTGCACTGGTACGTGCAGCTCAACGACGGCGCGCCCGACGAGGCGCAGCGCCAGGCCTGGCAGCGCTGGCTGGCCGCCTCGCCCGATCACGCCCGCGCCTGGGCGCGGGTGGAGAAACTGCAACGGCAGTTGCGCGGCGTGCCTATGGAACTTGCCATGCCCGTGCTGACCCAGGCCGGCGTGGAGCGGCGTCTGGCGATGAAATCGCTGGTGCTGTTTGCCGCCGTTGGGGCGGTGGGGGCGGGCTACCAGTTTTCGCCAATGAGCGCCGATTACGCCTCGCGCACGGGCCAGCGCCGGCAGGTCATGCTTGCCGATGGCAGCCGTCTGGACCTGAACACTGACACGCAGGTCGACGTTCACTTCAGCGCCAGCGAACGCCTGATCACCCTGCGCCATGGCGAAATTCGCCTGCGCACGGCCGCCGACACGCAAACTGCCGCGCCCCGACCTTTGCTGGTGCAGAGCCGCCACGGTCGCGTGCGCGCGCTGGGCACCGATTTCAACGTGCGCCTGGGCGAACATTTCACCTCGGTGAGCGTGCTCGAACACACGGTCGAAGTGCGCAGCGAGCAGATGCCGCAGACTGCGCAGCGGGTAAACGCCGGCGAGCAGCTGCAATTCAGCGCGAGCCAATTGGGCGCCGTACAACCGGCCGACCCCAATCGCAGCGCCTGGACCACCGGCATGCTGGTCGCCATCGACTGGCGTCTGGGCGATTTTATCGACGAGCTGGCGCGCTATCGCCCCGGGCACTTGAGCTGTGCGCCAGCCGTGGCGGATTTACGCGTGTCGGGCGCCTTCACTCTCGACGATACCGACGCCGTGCTCGCCAACCTGACGGCTTCGCTGCCGGTGCGGCTGCGCAGTTTTTCCCGCTATTGGGTGCGTATTGAGGCGTGATGTACCGCGCCGATGAAAATATTTCTTATCTGGGTTGCCGATTTCGAATCTCGTCCGGCTCAAGCAGTAGAGCGGTTTAACCGCCACTAAATCTGCCCACGGCACAAGGATCGAGATTGATGACTCAGCATTACCCCCTTCTGGCAAAAGGCGTTCGCCTGGCATTGTTCGGCTTCGCCCTCGGCGGCCCGCTGTTACTTGGCAGTGCGCAGCCCGCTTGGGCGCAAACCGATGCCAGCCGCACCCAGTACACCATCGGCGCTGGCCCGTTGGGCACCGTGCTCAGCCAGTTTGCGGCGGCCAGTGGGGTGATGCTGTCGTTCGCTTCCACGCAAACAGCCGGCCTCAGCTCGCCGGGTTTGCGGGGCGAATACTCGGTTCAGGAAGGGTTTGCCAAGCTACTCGCCGGCAGCCATCTGCAACTGCGCGAGGAGGGCGCCAGCCGCTATAGCCTGGTCACGGTGCAAGCCGGTTCGGCGCTGGAGTTGGGCGCCACCGACATCAACGGCCAAACCCTCGGCACTACCACCGAAGGCAGCGGCTCGTACACCACCGGCGCGTTGAGCATCGGCAAAAGCGAGCAGAAGCTCAAAGACATTCCCCAGTCTGTCAGCGTGCTCACCCGCCAACGCATGGACGACCAGAACATCACCAGCCTCACCGAAGCGCTGGTCAACACCACCGGCATGACCTCCACCAAGTCGCCAGGCCCGGGCATGTTCATGTTCTCGCGCGGCTTCGATATCGAAGCGCTGCAATACGACGGCGTGCCGACGCCCCGCAACATTTACTCGCTGGGCAGCTACCTGACCGAATCGATGGCCATCTACGACCGTCTGGAATTTCTGCGCGGCTCAGCGGGCCTGCTGCAAGGCGCCAACAGCCCGGGTGGCGCGGTCAATCTGGTGCGCAAGCGCGGGCAGGGCAAACCCACCGTCAGCATCACCGGCAAGGCCGGTTCGTGGGACCGCTACGGCCTGCAACTGGACGCCGGCGGCCCGCTGAACGAAGCCGGCACGGTGCGTGGTCGCACCGTGGTGGACTATTCCCAAGGCGACTCGTTCGTCGACTACAAATGGAACTGGGACCAGACGGTATACGGCGCGCTGGATGTCGACCTCAGCGACAGCACCACGGTAGGCGTTGGCTTCAATCACCATCAAGGGCATTACCGGCCGTTCTTTCTCGGACTGGTGCGTTATGCCGACGGCAGCGACATCGGCCTCCCGCGCTCGACTTTCACCGGCTCCACATGGAACCGCGGCATGAATGACCAGACCTCGGTTTATCTGGATCTGGAGCACCGCTTCAACGACGACTGGAAATTCAAGAGCTCGGCGTTTGGCATGGTTGAGAGCAATGAGGCGACCTATCAGTATCTGGTCGTTGCCGAGGGCAGCGGCTCTGGCTATTTCGACTACGCCACTGACTATCAAAGCAAGAACGTCGGCCTCGACATGTTCGTGGATGGCAAATTCGAGGGCCTGGGGTTTGAGCAGTCTCTGGTCGTGGGCGGCAACTATTCGAAGTACACCAGCGAAGGGGCTTACGCCGCTTACCGAGATTGGACGGCAAGCATTTTGGATATCGACCACCACCGGCCGTACGAGGACATGGAAAACATCCTCAGCAAACCGAATGCCAGCCTCAACCCCAGCGAATACGACGTTCGCCAGAAAGGCCTTTACGGCACCTGGCGGGTAAAACTGCTGGAGCCGCTAACCCTGATTTTGGGCGGGCGCACCAGTTGGTATGACTACCAATACACCGCCTACCAGGAAAAACTCGGCCAGCGCCAGCCCGGCTGGGACGTGGATTCACAAATCAGCAGCACCGGACGTTTCACCCCGTACAGCGGCCTGGTTTATGAACTCACGCCCGAGTGGTCGGCCTACGTCAGCTATGCCGAAGTATTTATTCCCCAACCAGAACCGACGCTCGACAACAAACCGCTCAAACCCATCGAAGGCCGCAACTACGAGACCGGCTTGAAAGGCGAGCTGGCTGACGGGCGGGTCAATGTGTCCTTTGCGCTGTTTCGCTACGACCACCAAAACCGCGCCACGCAGATCTCCAGCCTGGGCTATATCTGCAACGGCTCGCTGTGTTCGCGAGCGGCGGGCGAAGTACGCAGCCAAGGCTTTGAAGCCGAGGTCAGTGGCGAGGTGTTAACCGATCTGGAACTCTCGGCCGGCTACACCTACAACACCACCAAATACCTGAAAGATCCGCAGAAAGAAGGCGAAATTTTCAGCACCTGGACGCCCAAGCACATGCTGCGCGTGTGGTCGAGCTACAAGCTGCCGGGCGATTTCAACCGCGTGAGCCTTGGCGCCGGCGTCAACGCCAGCAGCCATACACCCAGCCAGGACGACAAATTCGAATTGCCCGGTCTGGCCGTATGGAGCGCGCGCGTGGCGTACCAGGCCAGCGATGAAATTGGCCTGGCGATGAACCTTAACAACGTGTTCGACAAGAAGTACTACATCACCGCGTACAACGACGTTGATGGCGGCAACTACTACGGCGACCCGCGCAACGTCATGTTCACCGTCAAATACACCCCGCAGTTCTGACGCACCGGTGTACCCGTAGGAGCCAGCTTGCTGGCGAGCCCTGAAAAAGGTGATCTTGCGGAAGACTGCGTAACGGCCATCGCGACTAAAGTCGCTCCTACAAATTCAGGCAGCAGCCACAGACCTGTAGGAGCGACTTCAGTCGCGATTCCCTGGAAAAGGTGATCTTGCGCGAGACTGCGTAACGGCCATCGCGACTGAAGTCGCTCCCACAATTCCGGCGCGTGCCTCCGAGTGGGTGGCGGGGCGGATTGCGGGTTCTGGCGTGCGCCCCTTTGAACCTCGCCGTGGCTCCCGGTAAGATGCCCACACTTTTTCACCTCGCTATTCAGGACACCTCGCCATGAGCATCAAATCGGATAAGTGGATTCGCCGCATGGCCCAAGAGCACGGCATGATCGAGCCCTTTGTGGAGCGTCAAGTACGGGCAGAAGGCGCGAATGCGCTGATCTCTTACGGGGTGTCGAGTTACGGTTACGACGTGCGCTGCGCCGACGAATTCAAGGTGTTCACCAACATCAACTCGGCCACCGTCGATCCGAAGAACTTTGATGAAAAGAGCTTCGTCGACGTTAAAAGCGATGTCTGCATCATTCCGCCAAACTCTTTCGCGTTGGCACGCACCGTCGAGTTCTTCCGCATTCCGCGCGACGTGCTGACCATCTGCCTGGGCAAAAGCACCTACGCACGCTGCGGCATCATCGTTAACGTCACGCCGCTGGAGCCGGAATGGGAAGGTCACGTGACGTTGGAGTTCTCCAACACCACCACCTTGCCGGCGAAGATTTACGCCAATGAAGGCGTGGCGCAGATGCTCTTTCTGCAATCGGATGAAGCGTGCGAAGTGTCGTACAAAGACCGTGGCGGTAAATACCAAGGCCAACTGGGCGTGACCTTGCCCAAGGCTTGATAGCGTGCAGCGAAGATAAAAAAACCGGGCCATGTGCCCGGTTTTTTATTGGGTCGAGCTGTTCGTTTGCGGGACTCGAGGCTGAAGCCTCTCCCACAGAGATCGTGGCCTTTGTGGGAGAGGCTTCAGCCTCGATTCCTGGAAAAGATTATTTCAGATTCCCGCTCAAAAACTGCCGCAAGCGCTCGCTCTGCGGGTTATCCAGTACATCCTTCGGCGCGCCTTGTTCTTCGATTTTGCCTTGGTGCAAAAACACCACCTGGCTTGCCACCTGACGGGCGAAGCCCATTTCGTGGGTCACCAAAATCATGGTGCGGCCTTCTTCGGCCAGCGCCTGAATCACTTTCAGCACTTCGCCCACCAGTTCGGGGTCAAGGGCGGAGGTGGGTTCGTCGAAGAGCATGATTTCCGGTTCCATGGCCAAGGCCCGGGCAATCGCCACGCGCTGTTGCTGACCGCCGGAAAGAAACGCCGGGTATTGGTTGGCGACGCGCTCCGGCAAGCCGACTTTTTCCAGGTAACGGCGCGCGCGGGTTTCCGCTTCTTCCTTGCTCACGCCCAGCACCCGCCGTGGCGCCATGGTGATGTTTTCCAGCACCGTCATGTGGCTCCACAGGTTGAAGTGCTGGAACACCATCGCCAGGCGGCAGCGCAGGCGTTGCAGTTCGTCTTCATCAGCCACACGCATGCCGCCACGGTCGGCGACCATGCGCACTTGTTGGCCGTCCAGGCTCATGGCGCCGTCGTTGGGTTGCTCAAGGAAGTTAATGCAGCGCAAAAACGTGCTTTTGCCCGAGCCGCTCGCGCCGATCAGGCAGATCACGTCGCCACTTGCGGCCTTCAGTGAAACGCCTTTGAGCACTTCATTGTCGCCATAGCTTTTATGCAGGCCATCAATGGTCAGTTTGTACATGGACGAAAAACCTCAAGGCGAAAGTAGGTAGCCGCTGCGGTAGGCCTGGCTGCCGGCCACGTGGGCGATGGCCATGCCGGCCGTGGCCATGCGGCGCATCGAACGGGCGTACAGCAGGCCCGCCGTGCTGCAATAAATGGGCGTAACGCTGTCGCTGATCGGGTCGATGACTTCGGCAATCTGATCGCCCGCCGCCATCACTTGCCCGGGCGTGGCGCAAAATACCAGCAAGCCGCCCACCGGCGTGGTCACCGGTTCCACGCCGGCCAGCGGCGTTGCCGGCTGGCGCAACGCGGGCAGGGCAGGGGCTTCACCGGCCAGCACACCAACGTGGGTCAGGTAATTGAGAATGGCCTGGCAATCGGCGGCCGCCTGCGCGTGGGAAACGTCGAGCACGCCACGGTGTTCCACCGTTACGGCAATGGCACCCTGGGCAATCGGGAAGCGCTCGCCGAAGCGCTGCTGCATCTGTAGCCAGAACAGGCTGAAGCTTTCGTCGAACGACTGGCCGCCGGAATCGCTGGCCAGCAGGCTGGCGTCGGCGCCGATGTAGCGCGACAGCGGTTCGACCCGCTCCCAGGCTTCGGGCGTGGTGTACAGGTGCGCGACGGCTTCGAAGTCGCAGTGCAGATCGAGCACCACATCGGCCTGACAGGCCAGGCGCTGCAAGGTCAGGCGTTGCGACTGCAATTGCGTGGTCGGCGTGGCGTGGGTAAGCGCCTGATGCAGGCTGGCGCGGATCAGTTGCAGGTTGTGCGCAGCGTCGTCGTTGAGCAGCGACTCCACTTCGTCGCCCACGTGCTGGCTGACGTTGATAAAGGCGCGGTTAAAGTTCTCGCGCGTTTCCAGCTCGTAGCGGCCCAGCGGCATATCCATGACGACTTGCGCCTGGCCGATGGGATTGGCCACTGGCACCAGGGTCACTTCACCCAGTATCTGGCCCGCGTTTTCCAGCTCGGTCAGCCGCTGCTTGAGGTGCCAGGCCACCAACATGCCGGGCAACTCGTCGGCGTGCAGCGAGGCCTGAATGTAGGCGCGCTTGGCCGCCGGATCGACCGAGGCCGAACCGAAATGAAAGCTATGAATCTGCCGCGCGGTGCCGGGCACCGGGGCGAGAAGCTCGTGTTGTTGATGACGCATGGGCAACCCTTAATGCGCGGGACCGAGGAAGGCCAGCCAGCGTTTTTCCGCCAAGCGAAACAGGCCTACCAGGGTGAAGGTGATGGCCAAGTAGATCAGCGCTGCGATGCCGAACGATTGAAAGGTCAGGAAGGTGGCCGAGTTGGCGTCCCGCGCGACTTTGAGAATGTCTGGCACGGTGGCGGTGAAGGCCACGGTGGTGGAGTGCAGCATCAGAATCACTTCGTTGCTGTAATACGGCAACGAACGGCGCAGCGCCGAGGGCATGATCACGTAGGCATACAGCTTCCAGCCGTTAAGGCCATAAGCCTTGGCCGCTTCGACTTCGCCGTGGTTCATGCTGCGAATGGCACCGGCGAAAATCTCGGTGGTGTAGGCGCAGGTGTTCAGCGAGAAGGCCAGAATCGTGCAGTTCATGGCGTCGCGGAAGAACGAGTCGAGCACCGGCACTTCGCGCACGGCGGCAATGCTGTAGATGCCGGTGTAGCAAATCAGCAGCTGGATATACAGCGGCGTGCCACGGAACAGGTAGGTGTAAAACTGCACCGGCCAGCGCACCAGGCGTGAGGGCGAAACGCGGGCAATCGATAACGGAATCGAGACCAGAAAGCCGAAAAAAATCGACGCACTGAGCAGCCACATGGTCATGGCCAGCCCGGTGATGTTGACGCCATCGCTGTAGAGAAACGGTCTCCAGTATTCCTGCAGTAACTCGATCATCGCACCGCCTCCCGCGCGCCAGCCGCGTAGCGCCGTTCGAGGCGTCGTAAAACAAAGTTCGACGCACTGGTGATCGCCAGGTAAATCAGCGCCGCCAGCACCAGAAAGTAGAACAACTGATAGGTGCTCTTGCCGGCGTCTTGCGCGGCTTTCACCACGTCGGCCAGGCCGATGATCGACACCAGCGCCGTGGCTTTGAGCATCACCATCCAGTTATTGCCGATGCCCGGCAGGGCGAAGCGCATCATTTGCGGAAACACCACATAGCGAAAGCGCTGGCCACGTTTCAGGCCATAGGCCGTGGCAGCTTCAATCTGCCCACGGGGCACGGCCAGAATGGCGCCGCGAAAGGTTTCGGTGAAATACGCGCCGTAGATAAAGCCCAGGGTAATGACCCCGGCGGCGAAGGGATCGATCTCGATGTAATCCCACTCCATCGCGTCGGTGAACGACGACAGCCAGGTTTGCAGGCTGTAGAAAATCAGCAGCATCAACACCAAGTCGGGCACGCCGCGAATCAGGGTGGTGTACAGCTGCGCCGGAATGCGCAGGGCGCGCAGGCTCGACAGTTTGGCGCTGGCGCCGAGCAGGCCGAGCACAACGGCCACCAGCAGCGACAGAACCGATAATTTGATGGTCATCCAGGTGCCAAGCAGCAGCAGCGGGCCGAAGCCTTTCAAGCTGAAGGCCGACAGCCCGAGAAATTGCAGCAGGTTTTCGAACATGAGGAACGCTCATCGCTAAACAAAACGCCCACCCGTATGACGGGGTGGGCGGTTACTGGGCCGTTATTGCGACGGCCCGCTCGGCTTATTTATTGCCGAGGTACAGATTCAGCTCACCGAAGTGCTTCTTCTGGATTTCAGCGTATTTGCCGTCGTCGTGCAGGGCTTTGATGCCTTTGTTCAGCAGGGCTTTGAGTTCGTCATTGCCCTTGGAGATGCCGATAGCGGTTTTGGCCGGCAGCAGTTCGCTGTCGATCGCCTCGCTCACTTCGTAATCAGCGCCTTGTGGCGACTTCAGGAAGCCCAACTCGGCTTGCAGCATGTCCTGGATGGACGCATCCAGACGGCCGCTGGTGAGGTCGGCGTAAACCTGATCCTGGTTCTGGTAGGCCTGGGTTTTCACACCGGCTTTATCCAGCACGGCCTTGGCATAGGCTTCCTGAATGGTGCCTTGCTCGTAGCCCACGGTTTTGCCTTTCAGCGACGCCGGGTCAGCGGTCAGGCCAGCGCCTTTCTTGAATACCAGCGAGGTAGGACCGGAGAACAGTTCGTCCGAGAAATCGATAACTTTTTCGCGGGCCGGGGTGACGGTCATGGAGGAAATCACGCCGTCGAACTTGCGTGCTTTCAAACCAGGGATCATGCCGTCGAAATCGCTTTCAACCCATTTGCACTTCACTTTCAGCTCCGCGCAGATGGCGTTGCCCAAGTCGATGTCGAAGCCAACCAGGCTGCCGTCAGCGGCTTTGGATTCGAAGGGAGCGTAGGAAGGATCGACACCGAAGCGGATTTCTTTGAATTCTTTGGCTTGCAGCGCACCGGCGCCAATGCAAAGGGCCAGGGCAGAAAGAGTCAGCCATGCTTTCTTCATTGCTTGTGTCCTTAGTGTGTAGATCACGTGAGATAACGCGGAAGTACGACGGGAAACAGTCCCGAACGAGTGTATGCCAGCAATTTTCGAACCACTGTACCGCTATCGACATATTGGATCAGAAAGCCGCCGCGCCTGGCTATCCACCCGCCCCGTAAAACCTTGGCAACTAACGATAATTTTTCATTGCACCGAAACGGTGCGTCAACACGGGGCATTCGGTAACAGCCTGGTGCGTGGCGGTAGCGAATGCCGTATGACGGTGGGGGTTTCCAACTTTCGGCGGGTGCATTTACACAGAACCAAACCCCAAGGGTGGCCTCTACACCTCATCAGGCCCGACACCACTGCCTCCTGTGGCGTGGACCATGGACCCACCGCTGCGAGGACCGTTAAGATTTGCCCCTCTCTTTCTTCACTCAACAGCTCCGCGGAACCTGCATGCCCCAGTTAAAGCGCAAGCCCGACCCTCTCATGAGCGACGACCGCTACCGGATGCTCCTCGATGCGGTCACGGACTACGCCATTTATATGCTCGACGCCAACGGTCTGGTCAGCAGCTGGAACGCTGGCGCCAAGCGCTTCAAAGGCTACGAAGAAAGCGAAATTCTCGGTCAGCACTTCTCCCGCTTCTACACCGAAGAAGACCGCGCCCGCGGCATGCCCGAGCGCGCGCTGTCTACCGCCGAAGGGGAAGGGCGGTTCGAGGGCGAAGGCTGGCGGCAACGCAAGGATGGCGAGCGCTTCTGGTGCCATGTGGTCATCGACCCCATCCGCGACACCCACGGCACCCTGATCGGCTACGCCAAAGTCACCCGCGACCTGACCGAGCGCAAACTCGCCGAAGAATCGCTGAAGCAGAGCGAGCAGCAGTTCCGCTTGTTGGTCGAAGGCGTGACCGACTACGCCTTGTACATGCTCGACCCCACGGGCGTGATCACCAACTGGAACACCGGCGCCCAGCGCATCAAGGGCTACACGCCGCAGGAAATCATCGGCAAGCACTACTCGCTGTTTTTCAGCGCCGAAGACGCCGCCAATGGCGAGCCGCAACGGGGCCTGAGCCGCGCCGTGAGCGAAGGGCGTTTTGAAAGTCAGGGCTGGCGCATCCGTAAAGATGGCACGCGCTTCTGGGCCAGCGTGGTGGTTGATCCCATCCGCAACGACCTCGGCATGCTGATCGGCTTCGCCAAAATCACCCGCGACATCACTGAAACCATGGAAGCCCAGCACGCGCTGGAGAAAGCGCGCGAATCGCTGTTCCAGGCGCAGAAAATGGAATCGCTGGGGCGCCTTACGGGCGGCATCGCCCACGACTTCAACAACCTGCTGATGGTGGTGTTGGGCAGTTTGGAAGTGGTGCGCCGGCGCGTGCCCAACGACCCGAAAGTGCTCAACTTGCTCGACAACGCCATCCAAGGCGCGCAACGCGGCGCCACGCTGACCCAACGCATGCTGGCCTTTGCCCGCAGCCAGAAATTGGTGGTTGAAGCACTCGACGCGCCGGCACTGGTGCGCGGTATGTCCGACATGCTGCAACGTGCGCTGGGGCCGCAAACCCGCATTGAAGTGCGCTTTCCGCTGCGCTTGAGCCCGCTGTTCGCAGACAGCAACCAGTTGGAAATGGCCTTGCTCAACCTGGCCGTCAACGCCCGTGACGCCATGGCCAGTGGCGGCCAGATTGTGATCGCCGCGCGTGAAGAAGAACTCGCCGCCGACGACGGTGAACTCAAAGCCGGCCGCTATGTGTGCCTGTCCGTGACCGACAGCGGTGAAGGCATGGACAGCGACACGCTGGAGCGCGCCCGCGAACCGTTCTTCACCACCAAGGGCGTCGGCAAAGGCACCGGCTTGGGGCTGTCGATGGTGCATGGCTTCGCCCAGCAATCCGGCGGCCGACTGCTGCTTAGCAGTGTGCTGGGGCAGGGCACTACCGCAGAAATGTGGTTGCCGGTAGCCGACGGGCCGGTGGCTGGGCTGGGCGCCGAAACGCCTGTGCTGCCGGTGACATCCGTATTGCAGCCGTTGAACGTGCTGGTGGTGGATGATGATCCGCTGGTGCTGTTGAGCACGGCGGCCATGCTCGACGACCTGGGCTGCACCGCCCTGCAGGCCTCGTCCGCCGACCAGGCGCTGCACCTGCTGGGCAACGGTGCGCGCATTGACGTGGTGGTGACCGATTTGGCCATGCCCGTGATGACCGGCGCCGAACTGGCCCAACACATCAAACGACGCTGGCCCACCTTGCCGGTACTGCTCGCCAGCGGTTACGCCGACAAACTCAGCGAAACCGACGCCGCCTTGCCCCATATAGGCAAACCGTTTAGCCAGTCGGAATTAGTGCAGGCACTGCTTGAATTGTGTCCCTAGTGGATTGACCCGTACGCACCGCTGAAGGGTGCGCTGGCAGGTGGTGCACTAGCGGCTTGGAAAAAGGGTTGGTTGTAAAGCTTCAGAACGTTCCTGGGCCAATAACCGAATGCTCCCATGGCGTCGCGTGCCCCTGACTAAGAAGACTGCCGGCAATCAAAATTGCCGGAGTCTGAATGATGAACCCACTAGATATGCCCCGAACCCTTTCATGCCAAAAGGGGCGACCGCCGGGGCGCCAGCTGTTGCTGGCGGCACTGATCAATCTGACGGTTATGCAAACGTATGCCGTCGCGGCGCCCACCGTTATCACCGGGCAAACCATCGATACCAGCACCGGCCAATCACCGGGAGTCTCGGTCAATGCCGGCGACGTGGTGGAGGTCACCCACTCAAGCATCACAACGCGCGGCCACGCTTCTGCGGCCCTCAAGTCAGAAGGCACGCTGACTGGCAACAGCCTCACCTTGCGCACGACCGGCTCCACCGCCTCGGCGGTAGAAGCCAGCAACGACGGGCGCATCGACCTCGTACAAGCGCAGATCAGCGCGGAGGGCTCAAGCGCTATCGGCGTGTCGGCGACGGACCGCGCACGCATCTCGCTGAACAACGGCAGCGTTTCTACCAGCAAAACCATGGGCTACGGCGTGTTTAGCGATACGTCTTCCCGGGTGGAACTGGAAAACGTCACGGTCTCTACGGCCGGTGGGTCGGCCATCGGTATGGGGGTTTTCGACAACGCAGGGGTGGTGCTGACCCACAGCGCAGTCGAAACCTCAGGTATCGAAGCCCATGCCCTGATGCTCATGGGCACCAGTGCTGCGATGCCGGCAACCGCCAACATCGTCGACAGCCGTGTCACCACACGCGGGGATTTTTCGGTTGGCATCAACGTTAATTCCGACGCCACGGTTCAAGTCAGCGGCAGCCAGATCAGCACCTCGGGTGAAGACGCCCACGGTGTGTGGTTAGCCAGCGTAGATGCCACGGCCAATCTCGATGACGTGAGCATTCGCACCGAGGGCGACGGGGCTGTCGGAGTCTCCAGCCAGGACGGCACGGCGACCTTGCGCAAGGTAACCATCACGACTTTGGGCGAACAAGCCCACGGGTTATATAGCCAAGGCGATACCGCCAGAATCGATGCCACCGGCATCTCCATATCCCTTGATGACGCCGGCGTTGGGGCGTTTGCCGTATCGGGCGGCATGGTCACGCTCAACACGGGCACGGTTAATACCCGCAATGGCGGAGTCGGCTTGATGGCGGCGATAGATTCGCGCATTGCCGCCACCGACATGGACGTGACAGCCCAGGGTGACGGCGCGGCCGCCGCCCTAATGAACCGAGGCGCCACGCTAACGCTGGAGAATGTTCGGGCAAGTGCAGCCGGCTTGGACAGCATTGTCCTGGGCGCCGTGGGCACCGCCGATGACCAGTTGAACCAAGCGACGGTCGAGGGCGGTAGCCTGACCGCAGGGCAGGGTTCGGCCATCGCCGTAATTGGCGGGAAACTCGACGTGACACTGAGCAACACCACCGTCAGCGGGCAGCGACTGCTCGACATCAATGAGAACCTGGTCAACGGCGCCAGCGTCGCCCATGGCGCCGTGCGGGTATTGGCGCAGCACAGCGTGCTGACAGGCGACGTCCAGGTGGCTGGCGCCAGCACCGGAGATTCCGAGCTGAATCTGGATAACTCGACACTGACTGGCGCTGTCCAGCACCTTGATCGACTTGATGTCCTGGACACCAGTCGCTGGAACGTCACCGGCGACTCTACGCTCGTCGACTTGCACAACAGCGGCACCGTGGCCTTCCAGCCCGGCACAACTTTCAAGACGTTGACCGTTCAGGGTGATCTCACCGGTTCCGGCATTTTCGCCCTAAACACCGATTTGGCCGGCGAACGCGGGGATCTGCTCACCGTGCTCGGCGCCGTGCAGGACGACCAGACCTTGATAATCGCCGACTCCGGTCGCGAGCCGGGCGCTGCCAACGGCGAACTGCTGGTGGTCGATGGCAGCGGCGGCGCGGGGAGGTTTGCCCTGGCAGGTCGGCCTTATGTAGATGCCGGCGCGTTCCGCTACACCCTGGAGAAGGAAGGTGACGACTGGCTGCTGCGCAACACCTCGATTAACGCGGTCGACAGTATCTCCGACGGCAGCAATGCGGCGCTGGGCAATCAGGTCGCGGCTGCCGTGCTGTGGGGCGCGGAAATGAATGCGTTGGTCAAACGCCTGGGTGAGTTGCGCATGGGCGATGACCGTGGCGGCGTCTGGACGCGCGGCATTGCCAAGCGCTTCAACGTCGAGAATGGCCACAGCCGCGCGTTCACTCAGCAGGTTCGTGGCCTGGAAGTGGGGGCCGACCAGGCCATCGACCTGCCAGAGGCCAAGCTGTACCTCGGCGCCATGGTCGGCGCGGCAACGTCATCGCAGCATTTCGGCGCAGGCGCCAACGGCGAGATCAACAGCCGCCTGCTGGGCGTGTACGCAACGTGGATGGATGCGCGCGGGTACTACCTCGACAGCGTGGCGAAGTACAACTGGATGGAGAACGAGGTTAAAACCCAGGCCAACACCGGTAGCCGCATCAAAGGCAGTTACCGCGCCAGCGGGTACGCCGCCGATATCGAATTCGGGCGGCAGATCAGCTTGCAACACAACTGGTATATCGAGCCGCAGGTGGAGCTCACCTATACCCACATAGGCGCCGAGCGCTACACCGCAAGTAACGGGCTGAAAGTGGCGCCTGGCGACGCCAGCTCGTTACAAGGCCGGGTCGGAGTGTTGCTAGGCAGAACGCTCACGCAGCCCAATGGCTTGGCGTTTCAGCCTTACGTGAAAGCCTCGTATGTGCACGAGTTCGCCGGTGAAAGTTCGGTTGAAGTCAACGGCTACACCTTGGACAACAAGGTGGCTGATGCTCGCGTCGAAGTCGGCTTTGGTGGGGTGTTGCAGGTGAGTCAGGCAACCAAGATTTCTCTGGATGTCGAACATGCGCAAGGCCGTCAGGTAGACCAACCCTGGGCAGTCAATCTGGGTGCGCGGTATCTCTTCTAACGCCAGGGCAGAGCGGCTGACGAACACCGTCGTCAGCCGCTCTGCACCGCTGCTGGTTACACCTTCGGCGGATTGGTTTCGCGTTCTGGATGGCGGTGTTTAGCCACCGCTTCCACGAACGATTTCACCAAGCCTTTATCGGCCGCCTTCGCCACGATGACCCCCGGCACACTGCTGGCGATATCGATATTCGCCTGTTGCAGCAAGGCACTGCCACCGCCCGCGCTGGCAATGGTTTTGCCATGACGGAACGCGTCGCGTAGAAACTCTAACGCACGGCCATCGGCTTTCAGCGCTTCGATGGCGGCTTGGCCGTTGGGCACATACACCGCATCGAACAACGGCGACGGTTGGTTTTCCAGCGACGCATCGGCCACCACTTCGCCGCCTGCCGCACCGGTAAACGCACCCACACGCGGACCGACCAAACGCACCACCGCGTCTTCGGCAATCAAGCCTTCGGCGACGGTTTTCACGCTGGCCTCATCAATGCCGTTGGCCACCAGAATGGCGATCTGGCGCGTCTTGATGCTGCCGTCTCCCGGCCGCGCCAACAACGACAATGACGGCGACAGCTCAACTTCCGGCTTAACCGGCGTCACCAATGCTTTTGGCAACGGCTCCGGCAGCGGTGCGCCCAGCCCATCAGCGACACCTTGGGCCAGTTTTTCCGAGATGTTGCGCAACTGCGCGAGCATGCGCGTGCGCACCGCCGGCACTGTCACTTTGCTCAGCTCGAAACGCAGCGCGTCAATGATGTGCTGCTGTTCGAACGGTGCTTGGCTGTTGAAGAACAGCGTGGCCTGGTTGTAATGCTCAGCGAATTTCTCCGGTTTGCCGCGTACCTCGTCGCCTTGCACCGGCTCGGGGAAGGGCACGAAACCCATCTCGCCGGTCTGGAACGGACAGCCGCCAGCCAGCGAGTTCGGCTCATACGCCACACGGCCGCGGTTGATGGTTTGCCGATGCATACCATCGCGCTGGTTGTTGTGCACCGGCGCTAGCGGCGAGTTGATCGGGATTTCGTGGAAATTCGCGCCACCCAAACGGCTGATTTGCGTGTCCACATACGAGTGAATGCGGCCAGCCAGCAGCGGGTCGTTGCTGAAATCGATGCCCGGAATCACATGGGCCGCGCAGAACGCCACCTGCTCGGTTTCGGCAAAAAAGTTATCAGGGTTGCGGTTGAGCACCATGCGCCCCACAGGCCGCACCGGTACTAATTCTTCGGGAATCAGTTTGGTCGGGTCGAGAATGTCGAAGCTGAACGCTTCAGCCTGCGCCTCGCTCACCACCTGCACACCCAGCTCCCATTCAGGATAGGCGCCAGCCTCGATGGCTTCCCACAGGTCGCGGCGGTGGTAATCCGGGTCGGCCCCGGAGACTTTCACCGCTTCGTCCCACACCTGCGAGTGCGTGCCGAGCAACGGGCTCCAGTGGAACTTCACAAAATGCGATTCGCCGCGCGCGTTGACGAAGCGGAAGGTGTTCACCCCGAAGCCCTGCATCATCCGGTAGCTGCGCGGAATGCCACGGTCAGACATCACCCACATGATCATGTGAGCCGCTTCTGGCGACAGCGAGATGAAGTCCCAAAAGGTGTCGTGCGCCGACGCGGCTTGCGGCATGCCGTGGTGCGGTTCGGGTTTGACCGCGTGCACCAGGTCAGGGAATTTCATCGCGTCCTGAATGAAGAACACCGGAATGTTGTTGCCCACCAGATCCCAGTTGCCCTGGTCGGTGTAGAACTTCACGGCGAAACCACGGGCATCGCGGGCGGTGTCTTTCGAGCCACGTTCACCGGCCACGGTGGAGAAGCGCACAAACACCGGCGTTTGTTTACCGGCAGCGGCGAAAGGCGCAGCGCGGGTGATTTCGCTGAGGTCTTCGTAGGCTTCAAAAAAACCGTGAGCCGCCGAGCCACGGGCATGCACGATGCGCTCTGGAATGCGTTCGTGGTCGAAGTGGGTGATCTTCTCGCGCAGGATGAAATCTTTCAGCAGCGCCGGGCCACGCAGGCCGGCTTTCAGCGAGCTTTGGTTATCGCCCACCGGTACGCCCTGGTTGGTAGTCAACCCTTGGCCAGCGCTGTCAGCTTGCACGCGCGGCAGCTCGCCGCTATTGGCATTGAAGCCCGGCTGCGCGGCGCCGATCTTCTCGTTGATATTGTCTTCGCTCAAGGTGCTGGCGCCGACCACCGGTGGCGCGGCGACCGTTTCGCCTGGGCTTGGCCGGGTCGAGGCAGCGCCATATTCCTTGGCTTTGTTGGCGTTGAACGGGCAGGCGGCAACGGTTTGGTGCACGGCCTCGGCCTGTGCCGCTTGTGCCGGAGTTGCGCTGGCGGGTTGGCCGGCGGTGGCCGGTGGTTGCGGCTGCGTAGCTTGTTTGGCGGAAGGTTTACCGGCGGCGGGTTTTTTCGGCGTAGCCATTAGATGCTCCTGATCAGGTAGGTCCTTGGGGGGAGCGAGCGACCGTTACGGCAGGTCCTTCGCTGAATATCCCGTTAAGCCCCACGGTGGGCTTATGGGTTATCGAGAGCCGGCGGTACGCAGAGGTTCAGGGAATCTTGCTATCAGGCTGATTGAACGGCGCTATCAAAACGGCGTTGCCGGCACCTCCGTAGGCGCCAGCTTGCTGGCGAACCCTGGAAACGAAGTTCTTTCCCGCGTGAGCGAAATTCGCCAGCAAGCTGGGGACAGCGCAGAGAGAAAGTGTCCAGCCGAGCAATTGCCATGGCACTGCCGTGCTATCAGACCAAATGCGGGGCAGGGCGGCTGAACCTCGCCTAGGCTGATCTGCACCTTTTGCGAAACCCGCGAGGTTTGGCCGTGAAACGATCCTTTCCCGCCGCCTGTGTGTTGCTTCAGGAGCATTTCGCACCCCTTGGCCTGGAAGCCAGCATGGACAGCACCCATTCGATGCTGGTGCGTATCTACCAACCCGACAGCGGCGCCACGCTGCTGTCCATCGCCGGCATCGCCTGCAGTGCCAGCCTGCATCGCGATGACATCGAACGGATCATCGATGAAATCGAATCCGACATCCGCCTGTTACAACCGCAACTGCTCAAGCAAACCCTGGCGTTGTACTCGGTGGGATAAGCGCGCGTGCACTGCCATTACCCAGACGATTCGCCGGCTTGCATAAGCCGCTCCAGCCTTGCGCCGTGCCGTATTCCCCTTGAACTTTCCGGCCACGGGCAGCCCTATTAAAAAGGCCTGCCATAGAGGCGTCTTTGCGCTTTAAACTCTGTGCCCAGCCGTTTGCCTGCTGTGCGTTTATTTTTGCTTTCCACCGATCACAAGGCCGTCGATCAGGAACTTTTCCCGTCGCCCGCCTCACTGCCTGAGGTCTTCATGAGCGACACCCCAGAACCGCGCGATTCGGATTCGCCGTCATTGACGCGCAGCCATCTCACGTTTCCGGTTGTAGGCATTGGTGCCTCGGCAGGTGGTTTACAGGCGCTGATCAAACTCTTCGAGCAAATGCCTGACGATTGCGGCATGGCCTTTGTGGTGGTCATGCACCTGTCGCCTGAACACGAAAGTCAGCTTGAGTACATTCTGCAAAAAGCCACGGCCATGCCCGTGCACGAGGTGGCCCAGGCCATTCCCATCGAAGCCAACCATGTTTACGTGATTCCGCCGGGCATGGACCTGTCGATGAACGACGGCCACTTGCGCCTGGCCACGCCGCAACGCACCCGTGGCATGCACGTCGCCATCGACCTGTTCTTCCGCGCGCTGGCCGAAGTGCACCAAACCCACGCCATTGCCATGGTGCTGTCCGGCTCTGGCGCAGATGGCGCCGTGGGCCTGGCACGTATCAAAGAGAAGGGCGGCATCACCCTCGCGCAGTCGCCCGACGAAGCCGAATTCGCCTCCATGCCACGCAGCGCTATTGAGTCTGGCGTGGTCGATATCGTGCTGCCGGTAGCCGAATTGGCAGCCCGCTTGGTGCACCTGAGCAACAACATTCAGGAACTGCACATTCCCTTGCCGGATGCCCCGGACGAGGTGCGCAAGGAGCCCGACGCGCAACTGGCCAAATCCAGCGAGATTGCCCTGCGCGACATCCTCAGCCTGCTGCGAGCGCGCACTGGCCACGATTTCAAGCACTACAAACAAGCCACGGTGCTGCGTCGAATCGAGCGGCGCATGCAGGTCAACGGCATCAGCGATATGCCGGCCTACACCACGCTGCTCAACGAGCACATGGAAGAAACCCCGGCGCTGCTGGATGACATGTTGATCGGCGTGACCAACTTCTTTCGCGACGTGGAAGCGTTCGAAGCGCTGGAGCGCGAGGTGATCCCCGCGCTGTTCGACAAACCCATTGACGGCGACGGCGACGCGCAGATTCGCGTGTGGTCCGTGGCCTGTTCCACCGGCGAAGAGGCGTATTCGTTGTGCATGCTGCTCAGCGAACACGCCGAGCAAACCATGAGCAACGCCGAACTGCATGTGTTCGCCACCGACATCGACGACAGCGCCCTGGCCATTGCCCGCTCCAGTCTGTACCCGGAATCGATTCTCACCGACGTCAGCCCCACGCGCCTGCGCCAGTTCTTCACCAAGGAAGCGGCCTACTACCGAGTGAAGAAAGAGGTGCGCGAGAAAATCCTGTTCGCCACCCACAACATTCTGCGCGACCCGCCGTTCTCGCGGCTGGACATGATCTCGTGCCGCAATCTGCTCATTTACCTCGACCGCGACATTCAGGCCGAAGTGCTGCGCATGTTCCACTTCGCCCTGAACCCAGGCGGCCTGCTGTTTCTCGGCAGTTCGGAAACAGCCGATGCGTGCCCGAATTTGTTCGCTGTGGTGGATAAGAAAAATCGCATCTACCGCGCTAAGAATTCTTCGCACAAACGGCCGAGCATGCCCATCAGCACGTTCTCCGGCCCGTTGCCGATGCCCGTGCCGCGAGGGCTGAATGTGCCGCAGCGCAGACCCTCGTTTGCCGATGTGCACCAGCGTGTGCTGGAGCAGTACGCGCCGCCAAGCGTGATCGTTAATTTCGATTCCGACATCGTGCATATGTCGGCCCGGGCGGGCGAATTCCTGCGCTACATCGGTGGCGAACCAACGCTCAACTTGCCTGCGGTCGTGCACCCGGAACTGCGACTGGAACTGCGCACCGCGCTGTATCAGGCGATCAAGACCGGTAAGAGCGTGGACGCCCGGCGTGTGAAGCTGGAGCAGGGCGGCAGCGCCAGTTACGTCAACATGGTGGTCAAGCCGTTCCGCGATTCCGAGTCGGCCAGCGACTACGTGCTGGTGCTGTTCGACAAGGTTGATGACAGCCTCGACCCGGGCCCGCTGCAACGTGGCGCCAGCAAAGATTCGGTGCTGACTCATCTGGAAGCCGAGCTGCAGCAGACCAAAGAACAACTGCAACAAACCATGGAGCATTCCGATGCTTCCACCGAAGAACTGCGCGCCTCGAACGAAGAGCTTCAGGCCATCAACGAAGAACTGCGCTCGGCCACCGAAGAGCTGGAAACGAGCAAGGAAGAGCTGCAGTCGATCAACGAAGAATTGGTGACGGTGAACGCCGAGCTGAAGGTGAAAGTTGACGAAGCCAGCAAGATCACCGACGACCTGCAAAACCTGATTTCCTCCACCGATATCGCGACGCTGTTTGTCGACCGGCAGATGCGCATCAAATGGTTTACCCCGCGCACCGGCGACATCTTCAACGTCATTCGCAATGACGCCGGCCGCTCGATACTCGACATCACCCACCGCCTCGATTACCCCGACCTGATCAGCGATGCCACGCGCGCCTTTGAAGAACTGCGCCTGATCGAACGGGAAGTCACCAGCGCCGATGGCCGCTGGTACCTGGCGCGGTTCCTGCCGTACCGCACCACCGACGACCGCATCCAAGGCTCGGTGCTGACCTTTATCGACATCACCAGCCGGCGCTTCGCCGAAGAAAAAATGCGCGCCGGCGAAGCCCACACCAAATTGTTGGCCCAGAGCATCAAGGCCTACGCAATCGTCACGATGGACTGCGCCGGCATCATCACCTCATGGAACGGCGGGGCTGAATTGCTGTTTGGCCACGAAGCCAGCTCGGTCGTTGGCAAGTCGCTGGACCTGCTCTACCAGCAGGAAGATCGCGCCCAAGGCTTGCCGGAGCGCGACCGCCAGCGCGCCGAGCGCGAGGGTCAACTCAGCGAGGCGCGCAGTTTCGTCTGCAGCAATGGCAGCCATGTGCCCAGCCATTGCCTGCTGCAGCCGATGTTCAACAGCACGTTGCACGGTTTTGCACTGGTGGCGCACGACCTCACCGAACAGCAACGCCGCGCCCACGAAAGCGAAAACCTGTTGTTCACCGCCCAGGCCAGCAACGAGCGTAAAGACGAGTTTTTCGCCGTGCTGTCCCACGAACTCAAACACCCGCTGAACCTTATTCAACTGAACATGGACGTGATGACCCGCACGCCGTTGTTCAAAGCTTCGCCGCCGCTTAACCGGGCCGGCGATGCCATTCAGGCCGCCGTGCGCAACCAGTCGCGCATTATCGACGACCTGATGGACATTTCCCGCGTGCGCACCGGCAAGCTCAACCTGAGCATGGCCGTGCGCGACTTCAGCGACTCCGTGCGCAACACCTTCGACATGTTCAAGCCCATCGCCGAAGGTGACCACATCGAGCTTACGTACCGCGACGAGGGCGAGCCTCTGTTCGTCAACGCCGACAACACGCGTCTTGAGCAAATGATCTGGAACCTGCTCAACAACGCCTTGAAATTTACCCCGGCCGGTGGGCGTGTGAGTCTGGCCGTGAGCCGTGATGGTGACGCCGCCCGGCTCGATGTGGTCGACACCGGCCAGGGCATCGACCCGGATTTCCTCGGCAAGGTATTTGATCTGTTTGGCCAGGCCGACATGCAACACGTGCACCGCTCCAAAAACGGCCTGGGCATTGGCCTGGCGCTGGTGCATCAATTGGTCGAAGCCCACGGCGGACGTATCGAAGCGTTCTCTGAAGGGCGAGGGCGGGGGGCGCGTTTCAGCCTGTGGCTGCCGATCTGTCTGCAAACCGAGCTGCAACTTAAAACCGGCATCGAGGCCGCTGCCGTGGCGGGCAGTCTCACCGGCGTGCAGGTGTTGGTGGTCGACGACTCGCCCGATATTCTCAACGTCATGGAAATGCTGCTAGAAGGCGAAGACGCCACCGTGACCACCGCTGAAAACGGCGAGCGCGGCTTGGCGTTGGCCAAAGACAACCGCTACGACCTGATTCTCTCGGACATCGGTATGCCGCTGCTCGACGGCCACCAAATGATGCGCGCCATCCGCCAAGCCAGTGCCAACCCGCACACGCCCGCCGTTGCGTTATCGGGTTACAGCACCAAGCAGGACGTGGACGACGCGGTGGCGGCGGGCTTCAATCTGCACCTGCAAAAGCCGGTGGCCATGGACACGCTGCTTGAAGCCGTCGCCACGCTATTGAACAAGCCCCACTAAGACGCCAGCGCCACGCTGTTAAGGAGCACGTTTGTCGGTCTACTTGGTGGTGCTGTTCGCCGCGTTGCTGCACGCCAGTTGGAACGCCATCGTCAAAGGCGGCACCGACAAGCTGTTAAGCACCGTCTTGCTCACCGGCTGCGGCGCGGTGATGGCGCTGTTGCTGCTGCCCTGGCTTGCACAACCGGCAGCGGCGAGCTGGCCGTATATCGGCGCGTCGGTGGGTTTGCAGGTGGTGTATTTCATCTTGGTCGCGCGGGTGTACCACCTGGCCGACATGAGCCAGACCTACCCGATCATGCGCGGCACCGCGCCCTTGCTGGTGGCGCTGGTCAGTGTGGGTTTTCTTCACGAACATTTGCCGCCGCTGGCGCTGCTCGGTATCGGGCTTATCTGCCTGGGCATTCTGGCCATGGCGTTTTCGCGCCGGGCTGTCCGCCCTACGCCCAGCCAGCGGCTCGGCTTGCTGCTGGCGCTGCTCAACGCCGGCGTTATCGCCGCGTACACCTTGGTCGACGGCCTCGGCGTTCGCCGCTCTGGCGCCCCGGCGGCCTACACCTTGTGGCTGTTTCTGCTGACGGGCTTGGTGTTAATCGGCTGGGTGCTGCTGATGCGCAGGCGCGCGTTCGTGGCCTACGCGGCAACGTATTGGCGGATGGGAGTAGTCAGCGCGTTCGGCACCTTAGCCTCTTACGGCCTGGCGCTGTGGGCCATGACCCTGGCGCCGGTCGCGGTGATCGCGGCGCTACGGGAAACCTCGATTCTGTTCGGCGTGCTGATCGCCGGACTGTTTCTAAAAGAACGGCTCAGCGCCGCGCGCATCGTCGGCGCCAGCATCATCGTTGCTGGCGCCGTGGTGCTGCGGCTGGCCTGAACGCGTGACCGCCGGTTAGCGGTCTTGGGCTTCCTTGGCGTCCATCTCCGCGTTGCGCTCATGGACCTTTCTTAGCTGCTCATCCGTAAGTGGCAGCTTCTTCGCCGTGTCGCGCAACATCATCAAGCCGCCGACGATCGAGCCAAGCGCCAACGCCAAAATCAGCCAGGCATACCAAGGCATAACGTTCTCCTTAACTTTATACGCGGGGCAGAGATGCCAACCGCTGTGCAGGTTGGATCATCCGCCCTTGAGAGCGTTCAGCCAATGTATTGAAGGCTGCTTCGCAACGCCTCAGCCCAGCCACCCACAACCCCGTAGGAGCGGCTTCAGCCGCGATGCCCTTAATCCTACTTGCCCTCACTCGACCACAACCCCAAACCCGCTGAAATCCCCGCCCCGCAACGGTTGCACGGCGCACTAACGTACCAATTGCTTACGCGATGTAAGCCATTCGCTATCCGACTTGTGCGTGATGTCGCAATAGTGGCCATTCGGTCAATAAAGCGTCGCCAAATTTTTGCGTGTCCTGTTTAATCCGCGCCTTCGCTTTTCCAAACCTTATTCTTCAAGGGATTGAAGGCTTATGCCTGCGCTACGTTTTAGGGTGCTGCTCTGCACCTTGTTGGCTGTTTCTTCCACCGCATTTGCCGAGCTGCCAGCCGACCGCGACCTGATCCGCGACCGTCAGGAGCGAGTCCTGCAAGAACAGCAACAACGCCTTCAAGACCTGCAACAACTGCCAGGCAAAAGTGCCGAGGCCACCGCGCCGGCCATCAACCCGGACGAGCAGTGCTTCGCCATCACCCGCATTACCTTGCAAGGCGCCACGCTGATTTCCCCCAGCCGTCAGGCCGAACTGCTGCGCCCCTACCAAGGCCAATGCCTGGGCGGCACGCAGCTCAACGCATTGTTGAAAACGATCACCCAGTACTACCTCGACCACGGCTACGTCACCTCGCGCGCCTACCTGCCCCAGCAAGACCTGGCCGACGGCACGCTGGAAGTGCTCGTTGTGGAAGGTCGCCTCGAAGGGCTGGAGCCTTCCGCCATCGCCAGCCCGCGTGAGCTGAACATGGCGTTCCCTGGCACGCCGGGTGAAGTGCTCGACCTGCGCGAACTGGAGCAACTGGTCGACCAACTCAATCGCCTGCCGTCGCGCCCGGCGCAGATGGAACTGGTGCCCGGCAGCGAAGTGGGCGGCAGCCGCGTGCGCTTGCAAGGCGAGCGCGGCAAGCCGTGGCAAGCCAACCTCAACCGCCACAACGACGGCCAGACCTCGACCGGCGAACAGCAGTGGGGCGCCGGCTTCACCTGGGACAGCCCGCTGGGCCTAGCCGACCAACTGAGCCTGCGCGGCGGTGGCGACACCGTCAGCGATCACTGGAAACACTCCGCCAACCAAAGCGTCGGCTACAACGTGCCGTACGGCTGGTGGTCGTTCAATTACAGCTACAGCCAGAGCTACTACCGCACCCGCAGCGCCGGCGCGGGCTTTGTGTTCGGCTCTGACGGCGACAGCAAAACCCATAGCCTGCGCGCCGAACGCGTGTTGCACCGCGACGACGTGAGCAAGACCGCCGCCAATTTTGGCGTCTCGCACCTGCAAACCCGCAACTACCTGAACAACAACCTGATCGACGTCTCCAGCCAACGCCTCACCGAAAACCAGCTCGGCCTCAACCACGGCCGCCGCATCGGCAACGCCTTCGTCAACCTCGACGTCGGCTGGCAGCAAGGCACCGGCGCATTCGACGCCCAGGGCGAAGGTGATCCGCACCGCAACCAGCCGGTGGCCCGTTACAACAAATACAGCCTCACCGCGAGCTACCTGCAGCCCTTCACCCTGTGGAACGAAAACTTCAGCGTCGACAGCCTGGTCAACGGCCAGCGCAGTGAAGACGTGCTGTTCAGCCCGCAGCGCATCAGCCTGGGCGGCCTCAGCTCGGTGCGCGGCTTCAAGGAGCAATCACTGTCCGGCGACAGCGGCGCCTACTGGCGCAACCAGGTGCGCTGGCGCCGGCCCATCGCTTTCGAACCACTGCGCCCGTTCCTGCAGGAATACGGCGTGGCGCTGGCCTACGACCTCGGCGTGATTCACGGCAACGGCCACAACGGCGCGCAACACGGGCGCCTGTCCGGCAACGCCGTGGAGTTCAGCACGCGCGGTCGCAACGTAGCGGCCAGCGTCACCTTCGCCCGCTCGCTGGAACGCCCCGACGCCATCGAGCGCCAGGAGCACCCCATCTATTTTCGCGTCGACCTTTTTTTCTAACCGTTTACCCAGGGAGTTTCACCGCATGTTGATGAATAAAACCGTGGCTTCTCCAGCGCTGCTGGCGCTGTTGGTAATGGGGCTGGCCGGCTGCGCCACCGAGTCCTCGCGCAGCGTGCCTGTGCAGCAAGTAGTCAGTGCCACCACCGCCTACAACGGCGCCCGCAGCCCAATCGCCGTGGGCAAGTTTGATAACCGCTCGAGCTACATGCGCGGCGTGTTCTCGGATGGTGTGGATCGTCTGGGCAGCCAAGCCAAAACCATCCTTATCACCCACCTGCAACAGAGCAACCGCTTCAAAGTTCTGGACCGCGACAACATGGGCGAAACCCTTCAGGAAGCCCAAATCAAAGGCCAGGTTCAGCGCCTGAGCGGAGCCGACTACGTGGTGACCGGCGATGTGACCGAGTTCGGTCGCAAGGAAGTGGGCGACCACCAACTCTTCGGCATTTTGGGCCGCGGCAAAACCCAGGTTGCCTACGCCAAGGTAGCGCTCAACATCGTCAACATCTCCACCTCCGAAGTGGTGTATTCGGCCCAGGGCGCCGGCGAGTACTCGCTCTCCAACCGCGAAGTGGTGGGCTTTGGTGGTACCGCCAGCTACGACTCCACGTTGAACGGCAAGGTGCTCGACCTGGCCATGCGTGAAGCGGTGGACAAACTCGTAGGCGCAGTCGATAGCGGCGCATGGAAGCCGTAACGCTGAGCAACTGAAGCATTTAAAACAGGGAAAGCAGGGAATGAATTTGACGTTTTCAGGGCGGGGCATGGCCGCCATGTTGCTGGTCGGCAGCATGGCATTGGGCGGTTGCGCACAGCAGCCAGCGCTGTACCAGTGGGGCAACTACCAACCCCAACTGCGCGAGCATTTCAACGGAGGTTCACCCGAAGCGCAGCTCGAGGTGTTGAAAGCCGATCTGCAGAAAATCCAGGCAAAAAACGGCGCGATACCGCCCGGTTTCTACGCGCAGATGGGCATGTTGTATTCCAGCCAGGGCGACGAAGTGCTGACGATGCGTTCGTTTGAAAACGAGAAGGCACTGTTCCCGGAGTCGGCGCCCTACATGGACTTCTTGATGAAGAAGAAAACAACCTCGGAGGTTAAATAATGGCGCGCACCTACCGCACCTGTGCATGGCTTGTGGCACTGGCACTGTTGGGCGGCTGCGTCGCACCGCCCAAGAGCCTCGATTATTCGGCGTACAAACAAGCGCGGCCGCGCTCCATTCTGGTTCTGCCGCCGGTAAACGAGTCGCCCGACGTGAAAGCCACCTACGGCGTGCTCGCGCAAGTCACCGTGCCGCTCGCCGAAGCCGGTTACTACGTGGTGCCGGTCGCGCTGGCCGATGAAACCTTTCGCCAGAACGGCTTGAGCACCGCCAACGATGCCCACCAGGTGGCCCCCGCCAAACTGCACGAGATTTTCGGCGCCGATGCCGGCCTGTACATCACCGTGAGCCAGTACGGCACCCAGTACCTGATTCTGAGCAGTGCCACCACCGTGACCGCCAGCGCCAAGCTGGTCGACCTGAAAACCGGCACCACGCTGTGGACCGGTTCGGCCACGGCCTCCAGCAACGAAGGTAACAACAACTCCGGAGGCGGGCTGGTTGGCATGCTGGTGACGGCTGCCGTCACGCAGATCATCAACAGCTCCATGGACGATGCGGCGTACCCCATCGCTGGCACCACCAGCGGCAGGCTGCTCTCCACGGCCAAAGGCTCAGGCCTGCTGTATGGCCCGCGTTCGCCCAAGTACCAAAGCGACTAACCCGTTTATGTGCTGCAAACACCGCCCCGCAGCGCACTGCGCGGGCGTGGTGTGCGCACGCCTACGCACCTTGGAAGTGAGGCAACGCCTTCACCGGTAGCGCCCTTCAAACACCGATAAAAGAGTACCGAAATGGACGTTCGTAGCCCGCTGTTCCAAAACATCGCCTGCATCCTGATGGGGGTGATGTTTCTAAACCCTATTGTCAGCACCGCTGCAGAGCTGACGGTGGACGCGGCAGCGGGCGGCAACACGAGCCTTGGCAATGCGCAAAATGGCGTGCCGGTGGTGAACATCGCCACGCCTAACGGCAGCGGTTTGTCCCACAACAAATTCACCGACTACAACGTCGGCCAGCAAGGCCTGATCCTCAACAACGGCACCGCGGCGTTCAACGAAACCCAACTGGGCGGCGTCATTCTCGGCAACAGCAACCTTAACGGTCGTGCCGCGAACCTGATCCTCAACGAAGTCACCGGCGGCAATCAGAGCCAGCTCAAGGGCTATACGGAAGTGGCCGGGCAGGGCGCCCATGTCGTAGTCGCCAACCCCCACGGCATCACCTGCGACGGCTGCGGTTTTATCAACACGCCGCGCGCCACACTCACCACCGGCACGCCGGTCATCGACAACGGCAAGCTCGACCACTTCGACGTCAACGGCGGCGCAATCAACATCGAAGGCGCCGGCCTTAACGCCTCGAACATCAGCCAGTTCGACCTCATCACCCGCAGCGCCAAACTCAACGCCGAGCTGCAAGCCCAGCGCCTGAACATCATCGCCGGCCGCAACGAGGTGGATGCAACCACCTTGGCCGCCACCGCCAAAGCCGACGACGGCAGCACCAAGCCCATGCTCGCCATCGACAGCTCCGCCCTGGGCGGCATGTACGCCGGCGCTATCCGCCTGGTCGGTACCGAGGCCGGCGTGGGCGTAAAACTCGCCGCCGACATGGCCGCCAGCGGCGGTGATATTCATATCGACGCCAACGGCAAACTCACCGTTGCGCGCGTCGCCAGTGCCGGCAGCGTGAGCGCCAATGCCAAGCACATCGACCTCACCGACAGCGTTTACGCCAGCCAGAACGCCACGCTGACCGCCGACCAGATCGACATCGCCAGCAGCCTCGCCAGCGGCGCCAACCTCAGCCTCACAAGCGCCGCCATCACCAACAACGGCAGCCTCGAAGCCGGCGTAAAAGCCGACGGCAGCGGCAACAGCGCCGCACTGCTCGATATCCAAGGCGGCACGCTAAACAACAACGGCAGCGTCAGCTCCCAAGGCCGCTTGAACACCGATCTGCAACGCCTCAACAACGCCGGCAAAACCATCGTCGCCGTGGGCGATGCCAGCGTAAAAGCCACCACCATCGACAACCGTGGCGGCAAGCTCGTCGCCCAGCAAACCCTCACCGTCACCGCCGACAACCTCGACAACCGCGCCGGCACCCTCGCCAGCAACAAAGCCCTGAGCCTCACCTTGGCCGACACCCTCAACAACAGCGCCGACGGCCTGCTGCTGAGCAAAGCCGACGGCCTGACCCTCACCGCCAAAACGCTGAACAACGCGGGCGGCACCGTGCAGGCCGACGGCAACACGCTGACCGTTGTCACCACCGATACCGACAACAGCGCCGGCAACCTGCAAGGCGACAGCGTCAACCTCACCACCACCGGAACACTCACCAACGACGCCGGCCGCATCGCCGCCACCCAAGGCCAACAAACGCTCACCGCAGGCGCCGTCAGCAACCAGGCCGGCAGCCTGCTGGCCAAAACCGGTCTCACCGTTAACGCCGCCAGCTTGAACAACAGCGACGGCACCGTTGGCGCCAACACCGTCGGCCTGAACCTCGGCGGCCACCTCGACAACACCGATGGTCTGGTCGAATCCGCCACCGCCTTGCAGCTCAAAGCCGGCAGCGTCAGCAACAGCGGCGGCAAACTGCGCGCCCTCGGCAGCAGCGGCACCAGCGCCTTCGAAATAGGCGGCCTGTTCAGCAACGATGGCGGCCTGGTCGAAGTCGGCAACGCCACCCTCAGCCTCACCAGCGCCAGCCTCAGCAACCAGCTCGGCACCGTGCGCCACCTCGGCAACCAGCTCGCCCTGGCCCTGGCCGATGTCGGCAACGCAGGCGGCAGCTTTATCACCAACGGCGACCTGACCCTCAACGTCGCCAACTGGACCAACACCAGCCAGCTGCAAGCCAACAGCATCAGCCTCAACGTCGGCAACTTCAGCCAAACCGCCACCGGCAAACTGCTCTCCAAACAAAGCATCACCGCCACCGGCGACACCTGGCAGAACGACGGCAGCATCGAAACCGACGGCGCCCTCAGCCTGACCCTCACCGGCGCCTACAGCGGCAACGGCGCACTGCTCAGCCAGGGCGACCTGACCGTAATCGCCGCCAGCGTCGACACCGGCGCACACGCACAGTGGAAAGCCGGTGGCGATGCCAACTTCAGCATCGGCGGCACCCTCATCAACCGCGGCAACATCACCGCCGCCCAACGCCTGCTCGCACGCGCCAACACCCTCAACAACTACGGCACCTTTGGCGCAGCCACCACCTTGCGCATCGAAGCCGACAGCTTGCTTAACGACGGCGGATTGATCTTCAGCGGCGCGGATATGGCGTTGCGTACCGGGAGCTTTGTTAACCGCTTGGCCGATGTATACAGCCTCGGCAACCTCGACATCGCCGCCAACGACGCCGGCGATGCCGCCACCCTGGTGGAAAACCGCTCCGGCACCCTCGAGAGCAGCGGCAACCTGAGCATTCACGCCACCACCATCAGCAACATCCGCGACGTGCTGAAAACCACCCAGAGCAAATACAGCGCTCGCATTACCGAGCTGCCGTGCAGCCGTTACTACGGCGCCAGTGACTGTGACGGCAAGCGCAATGGCGTGTGGGAAATAGAAGAATTCGACCGCCTCGCCGTCAGCGCCGACAGCACCGCTGCGTCGTCTCTCACCGCAGGCGGCACGCTCAACCTGCGCGGCACCACGCTCACCAACCAGAGCAGCTCCATCAGCGCAGGCAGCGACCTCACCGTGCGTGTGGCCAACCTGCAAAACACCGGCATCGAACCCGGCGAAGTGCGCACGTATCGCGTGTTCAAATCCGAGCGCACCGACAACATCGGCAGCTGGCAACGCGAAGCCCAGCAATTCACCGCCACGTACTGGAACAAGAGCAGCGTCGACTCCAACAGCCTTATTGCCGCGCTCGCCCACTTCATCGGCCGTACCGAACGCGAGAACGAGGCTTTCCGCGTCATCACCCCAATGCCCAGCGGCGACCTCAGCTACTCCGGCATCATCCAGACAGCCGGCACGGTCGACATCACCGCCCAGGCCGACTTCGACAGCAGCGTAGTGCGCCCCACCTTCGCCTACGTTGCCGGTGGCAACACCGCCGACACCAGCAGCGCCGGCAGCAACTTCGCCACCGCCATCAGCATCAACCCGCAGCTACCGCCCGACACCACCCAACAAGCGGTCACGCTGCCCACCTTCACCTTGCCCCAAGGGCAAAACGGCCTGTTCCACGTCAACACCGAGAACAGCCACCCGTACCTGATCGAAACCAACCCGGCGTTCGCCACGCTGCGTGGCTTTCTCAGCTCCGACTACTTGCTCAACATCATCGGCTACAACCAGGACGTGACCCAGCGCCGCCTCGGCGACGGCCTGTACGAACAACGTCTGGTGCAACAAGCCATTGTCCAGCGCACCGGCAAACGCTTCCTCGACGGCCTGGCCTCCGACGAAGCGCAATTCAAATACCTGATGGACAACGCCATCGCCAGCAAAGCCGCGCTCAACCTGGTGCCCGGCATTGCCCTGAGCGCCGAGCAAGTGGCCGCGCTCACCCACGACATCGTGTGGATGCAAGAGCAAGAAGTGAACGGCCAGAAAGTGCTGGTACCGGTGCTCTACCTCGCCCAGGCCACCGACCGCATAGCGCCCACCGGCGCCCTGATTCAGGGCCGCGACGTCACCCTGATCGCCGGCAGCGACCTCAGCAACAGCGGCACCTTGCGCGCCACTAATGCCCTAAACGTCAGCGCCAACAGCATCACCAACAGCGGCCTGATGCAAACCAACGAACGCCTGTCCCTGCTCGCCACCGACAGCATTCGCAACGCCCAGGGCGGCATCATCGCCGGCAAAAACGTCAGCGCCATCGCCCTCACCGGCGACATCACCAACGAACGCAGCGTCACCACCCACCAATCCGCCAAAAAAGGCTTCGAACGCCGCGAAGACTTCGTCGACAACGCCGCCGGCATCGAAGCCAGCAATGCACTGACCTTGTCCGCAGGGCGCGACATCGTTAACCAGGGCGGCAACCTGAAGGCCGGCGGCAACGCCGAGCTCAGTGCCGGGCGCGATCTGCTGATCGTTAGCCAGAGCGAGACCGACGTCGCCAACAACCGCAATCGCAAGGGGTATAGCAATCGCGAGCAGGTGAAGCAGTTTGGTTCGGTGGTCGAGGTGGGAGGGGATTTGACGGCTGAGACGGGGCGAGACCTCGCTGTAGTGGCAAGCAGCGTCAAGGCGAAAGGCGATGTTGATCTGCAAGCCGCCGGCGACCTCACCATCGGCGCGGCGGCCAACGAAAGCCACTACGACGGCAAACACAAAGGCGGCAGCCGCAAGACCGCGCGCACCGAAGACCATGTCAGCCAGGTCGGTTCGGTAATCGACGCTGGCGGCAACTTCACCAGTAGTTCAGGAGCAAATACCACGCTGATTTCCAGTCAGGTGAATGCCGGGCAGGAAGCGTATTTGTATGCCAAAGGCGACCTCAAGTTGGAGGCTGCGCAGAACGAGGATTACAGCTACGCGTATGAGAAGAAAAAGAGCAGTGGCTTCTTGTCGAGTAGCGAGAAGTCCAAACTCACCGAGCAGACGCAGATCACCAACGTCGGCTCCACCATCACTAGCAAAGGTGATGCGGTTCTTATCGCTAAAAACGATATTCGGGTGATGGGCAGCACGATTGAGTCGACCAAAGCGGACGTCAGTCTGGTGGCGGGTAACGATGTTCAAATTGGCGCGGTATCCGACCTGACTCAACGCCTACAGAACCAAAAAACCAGTAAAACCAGCTGGGGTGGATACAAGTCCGGCAAAGCCGCCAATGACGTATCCGAGACCAGCACGCAAGCTGTCGGCAGCCTGATTTCCGGCGATAACGTCTCGATTCAAGCCGCGCGAGATGCCCAAGTTACGGGCTCCGGTGTCGTGGGCACGCATGACGTCGAACTGGTCGCCGCCCGCGATCTGAAAGTGGATGCCGCGACCAACACCTTTGATCGTGAAGAGAAATACAAGGTCAAGAGCCGTGACTTCACCGGCATTCTTACCGGCAACAACCTGGGCCTGGACGACATCACCGGCAAACAACACCTCTCCATTAGCAATGGAAAGGGCAACAGCAGCGCAGCCGAAACCACGCTATCCGGCAGCACCATCGGCTCCAGCGAAGGCAGCGTCAGCCTCACGGCGGGGCGCAAACTGGATGTCGTCGCCAGCGATCTGGTTAGCACCAAAGATCTGACCTTAACCGGTTCGGACGTTACGATTGCGGCGGGCATAGAAACGGCCAAGCAGAGCAGCAAAGACTCTTCTAGCAGCTTGGCTGTAGGCCGAGTGGTTGGCGGCCAGATCGTCGATGCTGCAAAAAGTATTCGCAATGACTTACAAGCTGCGAAGGATGCCGACGACAGCCGCCTAAAAGCCGTCAAAATTGCCCAAGCCGGGCTGTCGGCCTACAACGCTTACAACACCGGTGACACCGCAGCGGCGAATATCTCCGAAGGCAAGCCAGCAAACAGCAGCGGCTCGTTAATCAAGATCGGGACCGAAGTAGCGTCCACCCACAGTAAAAACATGAGCGAGTACAGCAGCGAAACCGCTAAGCAAGCTTCTCTGCTTAGCGGCGGTAGCCTGTCCATCGTGGCAACGGGTGCCAATACCGAGGGCGATATCCACGTTGTTGGCAGTAGCCTGACCGCTGAAGACACCCTACTGGCAGCCAAGCGCAACATCACCTTGGAGAGTGCGCAAAACAGCGCCGAGTGGGAAAACAAAAACAGCACCAACCGCGTAAGCGTGGGTGCCAGCTTCAATATCGGCGAGCAGAACGGCTTTACTATCGACCTCGGCGCGCAAGCCGCAAAAGGCAAAGGCACCGGCAATTCGGTAGAGCAGGTCAACAGCTCGCTAGATACCGGCACCTTGGTCTTGCGCAGCGGCCAAGACACCACCGTGGCGGGCGCACAAGTCCATGCTGAAACCCTCAATGCGCAAATCGGCGGCAACCTCAATATTGCATCTCGCCAAGACGAAGAGAACAGCAAAAACAAGCAAGTAAGCGGTGGCATAGGCATGAGCATTTGCGTGCCGCCCATTTGCTACGGTTCCACCGTCAGCGGCAGCGCCAACATTGCCGCCAGCCAAAACAAGAGCGCCTATGAAGCAGTAATGGACCAAAGCGGTTTGTTTGCCGGCAAAGGCGGCTACAACATCATTGTCGGCAAAACCACGGATCTGCACGGCGCAGTGATTGCCAGCGAAGCAAGCGCCGGCAAAAACCTGCTGAGTACGGACCGACTTGTAGTCAGCGACATCAAAAACCGCAGCGAGCTAACAAGCCAAGCGGCCAGCATCAGCGCCTCCTACAGCTCTGACGGCGCAACCAAAAAAAATACCCCCGTTGAGGGCAGCTCGGGCATGGGCGGGGGCATTCCGCTACAACTCACCGAGAACGACCACAGCGCCACTCGCAGCGCTGTAAGCGAAGGCAGTATCACCGTGCGCAGCGCAGACGGTGCCAAGGATTTGGTCGGCCTCAACCGCGATACCGCCAACGCCAATCAGGCACTGGACAAGCCCGACCAGAAGGCCATGCAGGAGCGCATGGACCTGATCCAGAGCACCGCTGAATTGGGCGAGAGCATCGCTAATACCGTCGCGGCAGCTAAGCAGAAGGAAGCGAGTGAGAAGGCCAGCAAGGCTAAAACCGATGACGAGAAAGCCGCCGCCGTAGCCGCGCAGAATGAGGCTGACGCATGGAAGGCCGGAGGTGATAAACGAGTCATCGCCGATGTGATGACTGGGTTAATAGCAGCCGGGTTTGGTGGCACCAGTGGCGGCACTGCGGTCGGTATTGTCGCTAACACGACAGCCGCAGATACGTATAACGCCATAGGCAATTATGCGGCGCAGAAAAAGCGTGATGCTGTGAATGCCGGCGATACCGCAATGGCCGAAGCTTGGGGTGAAGGAGGCGCTGCGCGCGTGTTGCTCCACGCCCTCGCAGGCGCAATGCAAGGACTCGCCGGGGGAAATGTTGCCGAAGGAGCGCTGGGCGCCGGTTCTTCAGCGGCCCTAATGCCGGCTATTGCCAATGCATTGAAAAACAGTGGGCTGAGCGAGACCGATCAAGATGCACTCGGCAAGTTGGTAGCTACTGGTGTTGGCGCGGTTGCGGCCAGTGGAAGCAACGGTTCTGGGCAAATTACAGCAGGCGGCACAGCTTCGGGGGTAGAAAGCTACAACCGCCAACTCCACCCCGACGAGATTGAGTTCGCTAGTGACGATGCCAGGGTGAAAAAATTCGCCGAAGCAAATGGTTTGACTGTGGATGAAGCGAGAAAAGAGCTTCTGCGCACCGCCGCCGCGATGGTTGACCGTGGCTGGAACACCGTTTTGACGGAGGAAGATGGGAAAACCAGCCGGGCAGCCGGCTACCTTAGAGCTGAGCTAAGTCAGTCGAAAAATGATCAGTTATTTCAAGTCACCTTGGCAGATTACAACGACGAACGCGTTGGGCTGGTGGAGCTTTTCAGCGACAAAATTGCTCTGCAAAAACTCCTCCAGAACGTATCACTCGTAGATCCGCTCAGCTTTCAGCGTGACGGGCGTTATATGCAGGCGGTGCTTAACGCCAAAGGTCAGGGCAGCGCAGAAGGCGCTGCGGGCGTTGTCGAGGGTAGCGTTAGCAGCCTTTCTAAAACAGCACTGTGGGCAATGGGAGCTGCGAATTGCCCGTCCTGCGCAGTAAGAGATATTGAGGATGCATGGAACTCGGTTCTGAGCCTCCCCGAAGAAATGCGCATGAAGGGATATCTCGACAACTTGCATATTATGCAAGGGCGTGGCCTAGACGTTGTTGGAGAAAACGCAGCCACGAGTGCCGCCATTGGCATTGGTATAGGGCTAGCTATCGATGGCGGGTTGGCTGGGATTAAACTTCCTTCTACGATCAAGGAAGTGACGAGCTCTGGAAAGCCCATTGTTGAGTTATTTGGTGGTAAAAATGCGCAGACACCAGGAGCTATAAATATAGACATACGTCCTGACATAGAATCAGGGATCAGAGCTGATGCAACGAAACTGCCATTTAGAAACGAGTCTTTGGGAGAGATTGTAGCTACAAACCCCTATATGGGGCCGGGAGGGACTATGATGGATTTCTTGCCAGAGGCATCGCGCGTGTTGGAAGTCGGCGGAAAAATTTACATCAATGCGAATGCAAGAAACCCGTACGGAAAACTACCTGCTCCAGAAGTCTTAGAGTCAATTAATCTTAAGGTTGTACAAGACGCTGGGCGATTGGATGAGCGCTTTAGCGGTCAAACATTTATGCAATCCGACGGGGTAAAACCTGTTCTGGATCTTTCTAGTATGCGCACCATAGTCCTGGAGAGAATTAGATGATTATAAATATTAGTTTTGATTTGTTAGATGCGTATTTAGCCGTTTATGGGGGTTTTTTAAGTTCTGAAAAGCAGTTGAAAATATATGTGGAAGGTGGTCTTGGAGTCGGCCCTGAGTGCCGGGACTTATTTCCAAGACGGTATTTTTATGATCCTTGGACCAGAAATAAATTTAGTGAATGTAAAATTGATAATGATTTGTTGGAAGCGCGGGTTGAGGGTACGGGTGAGCTAGTAAAATATTTCGATAAAACTATAAGTAAGGAAATATTGAAATACGAGTACGTGGGCGGCTGCTGGTTCGTTTTCGAGGAGGTATTTTCAGCAAAAAAAAACACATTTGGAAATGCTTTCATTGAGGACGGTGTAATGTATTTGAAAGGTTCCAACTTCCAAAATTTGGAGGTAGAAGACAGTCCGGATTCCTCGGAATACGTTTTAGAAGGCTCTTTAAGCGATTCATTGGGGGGCGGACAGGTGTCTTGGCAAATTCACGCTAAATATTTTTATCTGGAAATTTAGCTGCTTCGAAGCTACATCACTCAGTTATTTGCTCAGGAACATGGGGAGATTCTATTAAACAGCTCTAAATTACGAGGCACATAGACCCAGCATCCAGTGCGGGCGGTTAACAGGAGTCGATCGTTTGTTGATGAGATTGAGCATCTATCAGGGCTGTGGGTTGAAAGGGGAGGCCAGGGAGGCCGGATTAGAGCAGTTTAATAAACCTGTCCCCTTTTATACAATCGCATTGAATATCAACTGCCGAAATCAACCAAGGATGCTGTGAAGACAGTATATGATCCGAAGATGTATCAAAATATGCCGAGCATGGCAAATGAAGCTGCTCATAGAGCTCTGGTTCAATATCAGATCACGGGAAATACATCACAGCAGGTGGTTGTAGGCAATATTAGATTTGAAGTTCCGATAAGCATTCGAAATGGCGAGATGTATGTTCCCACAGCTTTCCCAGTAGGAGTGATTAAATGAAGTGGGGATCTCTTCCAGGTGATTCTAGAGACTTGTTGTTTTGGGTGCTCTGGTCTGCAGTTGGACAATATGCTGATTTTGGTATGGATGATTTGTTGGCGAGGCTCTTGACTGTGCGAAATGGCCTATTGGGCGATCCAGGATGGGAGTTTGGCTATGAAGGAAATTACGCTGGAAGTGAACTCTATAGTTTTTCAGCGGATAATAGCTTCAGCGGAATAGTGCCTGAATATAGGGCGTACAGCGTGGACGTGGTTCGTCACGCTATCAAGGAATCGTTGTTGGCGCTCGCTGAGAAGTATCCGGCTAAAGCGGATGAAGCGGCAAGGTTGATAGTTAAATATGAGCTCTAAAGGAAGGGGGAAAGGCGACGGATTTATTAAACAGCTCTAATTTACGAGCTAGATAGACCCAGCATCCAACGCGGGCAGTTTACAGGAACTGATCGGTTTGTTGATGAAATTGAACATCCATCAGGGCTGCGAGTTGAAAGGCGAGGGCCAGGGCGGCCGAAATAGAGTAGTTTAATAAATCTGTCCCCTTTTTTTCCACTAGACGATGGATGGAAAGCTATGACCATTCGGGAGCCGTAATTCGTTTGCATCCGAAAAGCATAAACGGCCAAACGGTGTACGCTCAGCACTATCCACCAACTGGCGCGGAATTAAACAGCTGGGGGCAACGATGAAAGCTGAAGAAATAATCGTAGAAAGGCTTATCTTAGCGGTTAAAGGTGGGTTTGATATTCAATCAGTATCGAAAGAGGCGTTGGCCATCTATCAAGATCCAGACATTAAAATTTCCAAAAAGCTCGACATGATTTTGTTATCGCTTATAGCTATGGAGGAAGGAGCTGAGTTCGAATACACCGAGAATGATTTTCTTGCGTTATTAGCTGAGCTTAGAAAAAAGGCGGAGGGAAGAGGGGAGTGAGAAAAATTGGGGTATTGCACTATTTCCCATTTTTCGCACCGTTCATTTCGATTATTTAAAAACGAGCTATTAGTGAAATCAGATTTCTGGAGAAGGAAATGTCTGCTACCCAAATTGGCTTGGCGGAAACGACCTATCTGATTAATAAGCTTTCGACCATAGTTGATTTTAAAAAAGATTTACCTCTAAACCTTTTCAAGGGAGAAACGTATAAGTTTTGGTTCTTCGAGAGGCCACTTTTGGGCTATACGGATCTCGTTCAGGGCCTCGCTTTACGAAGCTACATCGATTATGAAACCGATCTATTAGTGAAGTTTTCGGGCAGCGAGATTGCTGAAAACTTGCTTTTTTGCGTGGATCGGGAGAAATCTGAGGCGAAAATCGAGTGGCTGTCCAGAAATTCCCTTGATTTTTTTTGTGGGAAGGTCGGATATCCTATCGTGCTATTTAATCAAAGCTTCGATTGGGTTGCGTTTGAAAGTGCGTTTGAGGAGTTTGGTGTTATCGCGGTCAAAGAGGCCGCCTCAGAATCAGGGTTTTGTAAATACTTAAATCAAGAATTCATTTCCTTTGACGATTTTTTGAGTTTGGCCAAAGGGACGAATTCGGAAGGTCTGATGGCGAAGGAGTTTCTAAAATATTATGGATGAGAAATGGGGGATTTATTAAACAGCTGTAATTTACGAGCTAGATGGACCCAGCATCCAGCACGGGCAGTTTACAGGAACTGATCGGTTTGTTCATGAAATTGAACATCCATCAGGGCTCCGAGTTGAAAGGCGAGGGCCGGGGCGGCCGAAATTAGATTGGTTTAATAAATCTGTCCCTTTTTCTTGAAAAAAGCTGCAAAACAACAAGTTGCTTAATCCAGAAAGGAAGGAAGTTGTTTTATTTGCGCCAAATGTAACTAGTGCACAGCAAATAAGGGCTTACGGAAATGCTGGTATAAAAGTTGTGAGTAGCATGGAAGAACTTATGGCTTACGGGAAAAGCAGAGGGGGGTTGTAATGAGTGACTCAGCAATGATCGTTTCCTCTCATGAAGTTACAGAAGAGGAGTTTCATTCACTAATTAATTCTCTGGGCGGTGATTTAATTCGTCCATTTCGCGGTTCGGTCGCATGTGATGAATCGACCGTTTGGGTTGGGTTAATATATGAAGATGAATTTCGAGATTTTTATGAGGAAAATTTGTTAGGTTGGGAGGCGTATTTAAGAGGAGCGCCTAGAGCGATAATAGAAATGCGACTAGATCACGCGCCCAAATCGCGCGATTTATGCTTGGAAGTCGCTTTTGAATTCGGAAAAAGGTGGCCTTCTTTATTAGTTGATGTCGACGGTGTTGATGTCCCGTACTGCGTATTGGCGGAAAGGTTGCGTAAAGAAAAATAAGTAAAGAAAGGGGCTGAAAAAAGTGGGCAGATTTATTAGGTTGCTCTAACTTGCGGGGGAAAAGGGGACGGATTGAACCACCCCCGATATTTCGGACACCCCTGAAAGGGGGCAGTACCAGTCGTTTAATAAATCTGCCCCTTTTTACAGTGAGTTTGAAAATGCTAGAGTTATTTGGCCAGCCTTACGACGAATCAGACCCCTGCTGGGTAGTAAAGGGTTACTTTGATCGAATGTATCATGATGGGCACTTCATTAAGGCTCTTGAGCTAATCGTGAAGCGGTGGGGCTGTAGCACGGATGGAGCCTCCTGTAGTTTCCCAGATCTTGATAGTTTATTTGAAGAGGAAAACTTTGAAGGGGTTGAGTTTTCCTATGGCTATCCTCCCGGAATAGAGAATACCATTGTTGTAAGTGAAGATGGTTGCGCTAGATATATACGGTTAGCATGCGATAAATATTTGGAGTTGCACCCCGAGGATCGTAAAAAAGTGGAGGTTATTTTAGAGGGAGCTCTATTCCCTATTTGACCGAGGTAGATATTTATAAGTCAGCTGCTGCGGCTTTTGGAAAAGCAAATGCCAAAATAGGGGATAATTTTATTTATCAGCTATGGCTAGGGCTGGCCAAATTATTAGTTTAAATAATCTGTCCCCTTTTTTACGGAGATGTTGGCGTGGTAACTGAAAATTCAGGAAAACTTGTGGTTACTATTCTTCGTAGGGCCAGTGAATGAATGAGTGGCTCTATCCTTCGACAGTTCAGGCTGTTGAGCGTGCGTGCGCTTTATTTCTAAGCGGTAAGTTGGCTGGGAGCGACCTGCAATCTGTTTTATACAAGGCAGAGCAGGAGGTTGTCGCATATGAGGAACGATGGTTTAGGTCTTTGTTGTGTGATGCTGAAAATAGAATTGAAGAAATCACTTACACGGAGTCATCTGAACGACATTCCGCGTTGATTGCTCTAGTTGTTCAGCAGCTACTTGAAAGCATGCAGCGTTGGGGAAAAGGGGAGAGATTTATTAAATAGCTCTAATTTGCGAGCTAGATAGACCCAGCATCCAACGCGGGCAGTTAACAGGAGCCGATCGGTTTGTGGATGAGATTCAACATCTAACAGGGCTGCGAGTTGAAAGGCGAGGGCCAGGGCGGCCGAAATTGGAGTGGTTTAATAAAATCTGTCCCCTTTTTCTTGTGAAGACAGCTTGAAGCTAGCAACAACTGAGTAAGTGGAGCATTTGAATGGATCGTTGATGGCGGGAATGTAACTCATCGGCGTTTTATTCCGGGCGGGAAAGTCACGGCGGCTGCCGAATCAGATCCCTAGGAAATAGGAGGAAAAAATGTCTCCGTTCAAGATACTGATTGGATTAGGTTTGATGTGTTGGTCGACGATTGTTCTGGGATTTAGGAGGGGATGGGTTAAAAGAGGTGACGTTTTTGACTATGCTATCACTCTGCTTATGAGCGGCGAAGACGCGAACAGGAGAGATATTACTGTTATTGCGGGCGGAGAATATCTGAGCGACGAGGAACTGCTCGGCTTGCTGCTCCAGCAAATAGAAAGGCCGGTTGGTGCTTCTGATTTGGATAAGTGGCGATTGGCTTTTTTATCATGTATCGAAGCCTCAAACGATACCGATGATGAGAAAATAAGCCGACTTCAGGAAGTCTAGGCAGATTTCGACTATCCGGAGGATATGGCTTCTTGTAGCATATATTCCCAAGATGGTTTGCCACCACTAATTGCCATGCATGACATTATTAAGTTTTTAAGAGGTAAATATTCGCTCTAAATATTTAAAACCCCATCCCCATTGAAAATGGCTACAGAGCAGAAACTCACGAGATTTGGTAATCGAGTGGATACAGCCTACTACCAGCCATAGTATTAGCGTGTGATTAACTATTGGAGCGGTTATGAAGTGGTTTCTTGTAGTGTCGGGGTTATTGGCTGCTACTGGCTGTACCCACGCGCCGCCTTACGCGGTGCCCGCTGGGGCGCCGCAGGCGCAGATTCGCAGTGAGCTGAAGTCGATGGACAACTACCGCAATGGCGTCGAGATTTCCGAGGCGGATACGACGGCTTGCAAATACGGGCGTACGGTGTCGGTCAAGGCGGGGGCGCAGCTGTTTTCAGTGCACCAAGACGTTTCAAAGCCGGCGGGATTTATAGCGATTGAGGCGGGGCGCCCATTGCATTTAGTGATGCTGGGCTGGGCGAATGCTAACCGCAGTTGCACGGTGCAGTTCATGACTGAGTTTAAGCCAGGCGCTCGTTATGTGATTGGAGGTGGCATCGTTGATGAGCCTGGTCAACTGAGCGGTTGCTTTGTGAATATCGTCGACATGGACACGGGCGAACGTTTGGCTAAAACACCGGCGCCATCGCTAGCGCGCAATTGTGCGGCGGATAATGTGTCCCTGTTGAAGTGAGTGGACGCGGTTAGTGCGTTACACAAACGCTGCGGAGTAACAGCTCTAATCAAAATGGCGGCGCATTTCTTTGGCTGCTCTAATTCGCTAACGGCAGGAAAGGGGGCAGATATTATCGGGGGAAAAGGGGACGGATTTATTAAACAGCTCTAATTTACGAGCTAGATAGACCCAGCATCCAATGCGGGCAGTTTGCAGGAGCTGATCGGTTCGTTGATGAAATTCATCCATCAAGGCTGCGAGATCAAAGGCGAGGGCTAGGGCGGCCGAAATTAGAGTAGTTTAATAAATCTGTCCCCTTTTCTGCTGAGACGTCGTTACCGCCATCAAACCATCTAGTCAACAAATGAAGAATTTTGGACTATGAAAACTATCGATAGCTTGGGTATTTTTTGGTCGTTCTCAGACCCGGAGAGCGGGCAGGTATACCAGGACGAAGTAAACGGGCTGGTTTTTTATGCGTACTGGTCTGGTGCGGTTCCCGAGTCTATAGATATACAAAGTTTTATTGATATTTGGTGTGGGCGCGCGGAGGCGAAAGCGCGGCGCTGGCAGTCCCTGACAAATTGCAGTTTATCCATCGATGTAAAGGTCAACGATTGGCCGGTTCCTGCCGATTGGACCAATTATATAAACAGCTCGCTAAGGTGGTTCTTGAATCGCGGCGCCACGCTGTCGTGGTGTGGGAGTGAAATTAGTAGTCCTTCCCTTGATGTTTTTAGCAGTAATCCCTCTGGCTCCGTATATGCAGTGCTTTGTGAAAGAAAGGGATTTTATGTGGGGTCGCAACTAGATGAAGAGTACAAAGATGTTGGCCCAAATATATTGCTCTCCTTTAATTCTTTTCGTATGGAAAAATAAAAATGTATAGTGAAGAAAAGGGGGCACATTTATTAAACAGCTCTAATTTGCGAGCTACATAGACCCAGCATCCAGCAGGGGCGGTTAACAGGAACCGATCGTTTGTTGATAAAATTTAATATCTATCAGAGCTGTGAGTTGAAAGGTGAGTTCCAGGGCGGCCAAAATTAAAGTAGATTTAATAAATCTGCCCCCTTTTTTCCGGTTCTGCCAGCGATACTTCCATCATCACTTTCCGCTGTATTCATAATCTCTTTTTAACTGTTCCCCACAGGACTCCCATGTACTCCCCCCGCGAAGCCACCAAAGACCACCTCTACACCCATTCTTTCGTATCACTCCTGCTGCTGATCCCGCTGGCTTTGCTGATGCTGATGTCCAAAGGCGACGGCATTCCGCATTTGAAGGTGTTGCTGGCGAAGGGTACTGCGCAGGGGGTGGTTGGGGTTGTCGAGCCGCATCCGACTTTTCGGGACTATCGCCTCGTTCACTATCGTTTCACCACGGCCGATGGGCGCGTGATTGAGAGCGGGTATTCGCAGAACGACGTTAACCACCCGGCGGTTTATTCTCCGGGGCAGCCGGTCCAGATTGTGTACTCACGGTGGTTTGATGATGCGGACGCCATCGAGGCCGTGTTTGAGCGAGGCACGACTGGCTTTTATATCTTTGTTTCCTGCTTGGGGTTGATGTTGCTCTGTGTGCTGTATTCCTTCTGGAATTTGAAAAAGCTGCTGAAGCACACTGAGGAAGAGCGGTTTTATTGAGCTAGCCACCACCCTTTCGTTTAAGTCCGTCCATCAGGCCTTCCATGAAAAGTTACGTTTCCTTCGTTATTTCCCTGGCGCTAGGCGCTTGCCTCGCAAGCTGCTCGGGCTTCAAGTACAGCGACTACCAAGCCAACTTAACGCCTGACGCGATGCAGCCGTACGACCTGTCTCACGGCGCTGCGGCTTCCCCAACCATCTATTTCGACACCTACACAACCCGAGAAGCCGGCCTCTCGGTGCATCGCTTGTTAGTCGCCACGCACCTCGACGGCCAGTTGCTGCCCGGCGCTGCGGTCAGCCCTGCGGCTAAGGGTGTTCAGGCGCTTAAGGTTTCGCCGGGCACGCATTCGCTGCAGTGGTGCTGGTTGTCGAAAAACGCCATTGGGCCGGGCAGTGAGCGCTGTGGGTTCAAGGCGGACGGCGTGGTGTTCAAGGCGGGGCAGCGGTATGTGGTTCGGTGGAGCGATGCCAAGTCGTTCGAGGGCCAGGCGACGTTTGTTCGGATTAATTCACGGATTGAAAACCTCGACAGTGGCGAGGTCATCGTCCGTCAGGTGCAGTCAAACAGCGGGCCGTTTTAGCGGCCGCTCAGTACGTCTAGCGGGTACTCGATGACCACGTACAGCCGGTCGATATCGCGCCCGGCCTGGGCGTCGTTGCCGCGATGGGTGACGTAGGAAACGCTCAGGGCCAGGTCTTTGGCGGCGCCGGATTGCACGCGGTATTTGCCTTCGATGTCGCGTTCCCAATGTTTGCCGCCGTCGCCCTGGTTGGGGGCGTAGGCGCCCAGGTCGGCGTCGTAGGGGTTGTAGGCGCCGCCTTGGGGGGCGTGGGTGCCGTCGATGTTGCTGCCGCGTACGTAGCGGGTCATGAAGGTGAGGCCGGGCGTCAGCACCTGGCTGAGGTCAAGGTCGTAGCGCAGTTGCCAGGACTGTTCGTTGGCGCCGTTGAAGTCGGCGTATTTGATGGAGTTGGCGAGGTAGATGGAGTCGCCGCCCACGAAGTCGAACGGGGTGTTGCCGCTGATTTTCTGGTAGCCGAGGCTGAAGGCTTGTTCGCCGATGCTCAGTTTGCCCAGCAGGCTGGCGGCGGTGGTGTTGATGGCGCCGGCCCGTTCGGCGCCGGTGCCGAGGGTGCGATAAACATTGGCGTCCCAGTTGAGGCGGCTGCTGGCGCTCAGGGTTTGTTTGAGGTGCAGGTTGCCGTAGTACTGGCGCCAGGTGTCGCTGAGTTCGCTGGCGTACACGGCGCCGCCCCAGGTGTCGTCGCCGATGCTTTGCAGGCCGAGCAGGGTGATGCTCTGGTGGCGGGTGCTGGCGCCATAGCCGTCGAAGTCGCTGCGTGAGCTGCTTTCGTCCTGGTTTTTAAAGGCGTTGAAGTGGCCGGCGGTCCAGCTCAAGCGCGCGCCGGCCTGGCCTTGGAGCAGGGCGCCGGTGGCGTATTCGGGTTGCAGGCGTTTGTCGGCGGTGTCGAATACCGGGGTTTCCACTTCCATTTCGCCGAGTTTCAAACGGGTGTCGCCAAGGCGCAGTTTGAGCGCGCCACCGGCGCTGGAGTAGTTGTCGGCGGCTTCGCCGGAATCGCCGACTGGCAGCAAGCCGGTGCCGGCGCGACCGCCGCCGCTGTCCAGGCGCACGCCGACAAAGCCATGAGCGTCTACGCCAACGCCCACGGTGCCGGCGGTGTAGCCCGATTCGAAACGCCCGATAAACCCTTGCGCCCATTCGCGGTTGTAGCTGTTACCGCTGTGGCCGGTGCGGGTGTCGTTGTTGAGGAAAAAGTTGCGGCTGAGCAGGTTGAGCGTGGCGTCGTCCAGCAGCGGCGAAACGTCGGCCTGTGCGGCGGCGGCCCAGGTGGTCGCCAGTAGCGGTGTGCAGAACAGCAGGGTAAACCGCATGGCGGAACTCCAGTGGTAAAGCTGGAGTATCCGGGCAAGGGCAGGGGCTGGATTGAAGGGCTGTGCTGTTGCGCGGTTCAGCGCTGGGGTTTGGGTTATTGCGGGGTCATTAGTTGCGTGCGCAATTCTTCCGACAATCCGTCTTTGGCCACCCACAAGCCCAGGTACGCCCGGGCAAATTCTTTGTCGCCGTTGCGGTAGACCTTCTGGCCGTTGAGCTCCAGTACCAGACCTTCTTCGGCGGTGTAGGTGAGGGCGTAGCGGTCGCCGGGGTTGATGTCTTTGAAGGTGGCTTGCAGCGGTTCGATGTCGGCGCGTAGGGCTTGCAGGCGCTCGGCTGGCTGCTGGCGTTCGATGGTGGCCCAGGCGGCTTTGATCACGTCGTCGCGGTCGATGGCGCGCAGGTAGTAAAGCTCCAGGCGCTGGTTGCGCATCTGCGCGACGGCCTCACTTGGGGTGACGCCCGGCTCGGTGTAAAAGGCGGCGGCGTATACGTCCACCCACAAATAATTGAGTACGCCCTGGCTCTGGCGTTGCAGGGTTTGCCGTTCGTTGGGGAAGGCGGCTTGTTGCAGCGGTTCGCTGGCCCACAGCAAGGTGCTGGTGAGCAGAAGTAGCAGGGTGGCGGTCAGGCGCATGACAAGGCTCGTGATGGCAGAGGCGGTGCCAGCATACGGCTTTGTGGATGACAGTTGCGCGCCGGTTTCTGTTGCTAAACGCGACTGTGTGCGGGTCGCGGCGGCGGCCTTCGAGCGGCTATCCTTGCGCCTTCTTTGGTTGCTTGCCGAGCGCTGCCTTGTTTCGTTATCTGTTGCCGCTGTTGTTGAGCGTTTGTCTGCTGGGCTGCGGGCCGCAGGTGGTCGAATTCGGCGGACCGACCATGGGCAGCCATTACTCGGTGAAGTACGTGCCGGGCGAGCACACGCCCGCCGCAGCGGTTGTGCAGGCGCAGGTGGAGGGGTTGTTGGCGGAGGTGGATCAGCAGTTTTCAACCTGGCGCGCAGACTCCGTGGTGTCGCGCTTCAATGCCTTGCCCGCCGGCAGTTGTGCGGCGGTGCCCGAGTCGGTGCTGAGCCTGGTGCGCGTTGCCGATTCGCTGTGGAAAGACAGCAGCGGCGCCTTCGATATCACCGTTGAACCGCTGATGAACCTGTGGGGGTTTGGGCCGCAGTCGCGCCGTCACGAGGTGCCGTCGGCGCCGCAGATTGCCGAGGCGAAGGCGCTCGTGGGGCAAGCCCATCTGCGCATCGACGGGCACCAATTGTGCAAAGACCTCGCCGTGCAACTGGACCTCAACAGCATCGTCGCCGGCTACACGGTCGACCGTATCGCTGAGCACTTGCGTTCGCTGGGTATCGACAGTTACCTGCTGAATGTCACGGGCGAGTTGAAGGCGGCGGGCCGCAAGCCGGATGGCGAGGCGTGGAAGGTGGCCATCGAAGCGCCGCGTGAAGACGTGCAGGTGCCCGAGCGCGTGCTGACGCTGGACGGTTGGGCAGTGTCCACGTCGGGCGATTACCACACTTATTTCGAGCGTAACGGCCAGCGTTATTCCCACACGCTGGACCCACAGACCGGCGCGCCGATTACCCATCGCTTGGCGGAAGTGACAGTGCTCGATCACTCGACCCTGCGCGCCGACGGTCTATCGACTTTACTGATGGTGATGGGCCCGGAGCGCGGCATGGCGTTTGCGCAGCAGCATGATATTGCCGCGCTGTTTGTTACCCGCACGGCGAGCGGTTTTGTCAGCCAGGCGAGCAGCGCGTTCAGCCGCGAATTTGATGTTCCTGCGACGCCGTAGGCTGTATCGCGCCATGTAGTGCAGACAATGCTCGCCTACCGCGCGACCAATCGCTAATGTGCGCAACGCAAAGCCGCAGTTAAGCTGCGCACCTGTTTCGAGCTGTCGCGACTCGCGTTACGAGGTCCACGTAACGAGGCGGTCGCGGTGTTGCCACGGACGCACAGGCGTCCTGGTCTGTACCAGAGGAGTGAACATGGCGGTCTACAACTACGACGTGGTGGTATTGGGTTCGGGCCCGGCAGGGGAAGGCGCAGCGATGAACGCCGCCAAGGCCGGGAAAAAAGTGGCCGTGGTCGACAACCGTCGCGAGGTGGGCGGCAACTGCCTGCACCTGGGCACCATCCCGTCCAAGGCCCTGCGTCACTCGGTTCGGCAGATCATGCAGTTCAACACCAACCCGATGTTTCGCCAGATTGGCGAGCCGCGCTGGTTCTCCTTTCCCGACGTGCTGAAAAGCGCCGAACGGGTGATTTCCAAACAGGTCACTTCGCACACCAGTTATTACGCGCGCAACCGCGTCGACCTGTTCTACGGCACCGGCAGTTTTTCCGATGAGCAAACCATTGAAGTGGTGTGCCCCAACGGCGTGGTGGAAAAATTGGTGGCGGCGCAAATCATCATCGCCACCGGCTCGCGTCCGTATCGCCCGGCCGATATCGACTTCCACCACGAGCGCGTTTACGACAGCGACACCATCCTCACCCTGAGCCACACCCCGCGCCGCCTGATCATTTACGGCGCCGGCGTGATCGGCTGTGAATACGCCTCGATTTTCAGCGGCCTGGGCGTGCTGGTCGACCTGATCGACAACCGCGACCAACTGCTCAGTTTCCTCGACGGCGAAATCTCCGATGCCTTGAGTTACCACCTGCGCAACAACAACGTGCTGGTGCGTCACAACGAGGAATACGAGCGCATCGAGGGCATGGACAACGGCGTGGTGCTGCACCTGAAGTCCGGCAAGAAGATCAAGGCCGACGCCTTGCTCTGGTGTAACGGCCGTACCGGCAACACCGACAAACTCGGCCTGGAAAATATCGGCATCAAGGTCAACAGCCGTGGCCAGGTGGAAGTGAACGAGCACTACCGCACCAGCGTGTCGAACATTTATGCGGCCGGTGATGTGATCGGCTGGCCGAGCCTGGCGAGTGCGGCGTTCGACCAGGGTCGTTCGGCGGCGGGCAGCATTATCGAGAACGGCAGCTGGCGCTTTGTTGATGACGTACCCACCGGCATTTATACGATTCCGGAAATCAGCTCCATCGGAAAAACCGAGCAGGAACTGACGGCGGCGAAAATTCCGTATGAAGTGGGCAAGGCGTTTTTCAAAGGCATGGCGCGTGCGCAAATCGCCATCGAGCCGGTGGGCATGCTCAAGCTTTTGTTCCACCGCGAAACCTTGCAGATTCTTGGCGTGCACTGCTTCGGCTATCAGGCTTCGGAGATTGTGCACATCGGCCAGGCGATCATGAACCAGCAGGGTGAGGCCAATACCATCAAGTATTTCGTCAACACCACCTTCAACTACCCGACCATGGCCGAGGCGTATCGGGTGGCGGCGTTCGACGGCCTCAACCGGCTTTTTTGAGCGGCACCGACCGGTGGCCTGAGCCGGTCGGGGAGCAGGACTGTTTCGGGGTCAGCGATTCGCGAGAGTGGCGCTGGCCAAACCGGGAAAGTCTGTAATCAGGCTGTCCACCCCGAAATCAGCGAGCCGGCGCATCAGTGCCGGTTCGTTGACCGTCCATACCGACACATGCAGCCCTTGTTTCTGCGCTTTGATCAGGCGCTCGGGCGTGCACAGCGTCCAGTTCAACGCCAGCAGCGAACAGCCATAGTTCTGCGCCACTTTCAGTGGGTCGAGCCAGGCGTATTCCGCCACCAGGCCGCGCGCCAGATCCGGCGTCAGGCGCACCAGCGCACGCAACACTTCCCGCGAACTTGAGGTGACCGTGACCTTGTCCAGCAGGTTGTACTGCTGCGCCAACTCACGAATCGCCAGCACGGTGCGCGCTGCCCGTACGCGCGAGGCGCTTTTCACTTCCAGTTGCCAATGCTCGAAATCGCACTGCTCGAACAACTCGGCCAGGCGCGGAATTGGTGTGGGTTGCACCCAGCCGGGGCCGCCTTTGCGGGCGTCGTAGGTCGCCAGCTCGGCGGCGTCGTGTTCCACCACTTTGCCGCGATGGCCAGTGGTGCGTTTCAGGGTCGGGTCGTGGATCACCATCAGCTCGCCGTCGCGAGACAGGTGCAGGTCGAGTTCGCAGCGGCGCACGCCGTGTTTGAGGCACTGCTGAAAGCTTGCCAGGGTGTTTTCCGGTGCTTCGCCCTTGGCGCCGCGGTGGCCGTAGATCAGGGTCACGGTTGCTCCTTGCTGTCTGAATACTTAATTGGGCGCCGGCTGGGCCGCGCGCGGTTCGTGGTGACGCACGCTGTCGACCACATGGGTGTTTTCGAAATAAACGCTGAAGTCGCGGTAGTCCCAGCGGGTGATCGGCGGGTTGCCGACCGGTTTGTGTTCTTCATCCGGCAAACCGAACTGGTCGAGCACGCTGCGCTGCAATTGGCCGCGAACGGGCAGGGGCGTGCTGCTGGCGCCTTGCTCGCCGACGGGAATTTCCAGGGTGTCGGCCTGCGCGGCCAAGGGCAGCGCACCGAGTAGCAGGCTGAAAAGAAGAGCGGGGCGGGGCATGGTTTTTCTCTCGTGCGGCCGTTAGCTGAGGGGCGTTTCGCGGGCTTGGCGACGTTCCATCGCCTGCTTTTGCAGAATATGCCGGGCCAGTAATTGCCGCTGTGCGTCGGTTAGCGCTTCGAACTCGGTGCCGATTTCGTACAGCCCGTTGGGCTGCTGCCGGCAATGCACCACCTGCGCCCGCAACAGCAGGCCGAGGGCTTGCGGCATCAGCACCATTTTCACCGCCAAGTGGCTACCGGCCGGCACTGCTTGCGGGTGCTCGAAGCTCACGCCGCCCTCCGACAACGTCACCCGTTTCGGTGCGCCCACTTCACGCACCAGGTTCTGCGCCAGGGCTTGGCCGAGCAGATCGATACGCTTGTTGACCACCTTCAGGTAGCTGGCAAGGGTGCGATCACGCTCGCCAATATGGCGCAGCAAGTGCTGGGATTCGAAGTCGGAAAGGTGCAAATCGCTGAGCAGATTGAACAGCGGCGAGTCGTCGTGCAGGGCCTCGCTGGCCACCGCTTCGGCGCCCGACAGCAGGCTGAATTCCAGTGCGATCGTATCGGCGATGCGATAGTATTCGCGGCGGTCACTTTCATCGTTAGACGTCATGGCGAACCCATGGCAGCGGTGGTTGTCTGAGCCTGAGCTCAGCGCAGTGTGCCCAAAGTGTAAGGCCGCCAGCCGAGCCTCGCCACTGTTGGATTTTGTACAGCAGGATGCCCCCTTCCTTCGCAGCGAAACCTCATTTTCTATGTTCAGACCGCTGTCCGTTTTTATCGGCGCACGTTACACCCGTGCCAAACGCCGAAATCATTTTGTTTCGTTCATCTCGCTGACCTCGATGATCGGCCTCGCCCTGGGCGTGGTGGTGATGATTGTGGTGCTCTCGGTCATGAACGGTTTCGACTATGAAATGCGCACCCGCGTGCTGGGCATGGTGCCCCACGCCACGGTCGAGTCGCCGGAACCCATCAGCGATTGGCACGCCATGGCCGACAAAGTGCTGCAGCACAAGCAAGTGGTCGCGGTGGCACCGTTCACCCAGATGCAGGGGCTGCTGACCCACGAAGGCAAGGTGCAGAAAGTGTTGATCAACGCCATCGACCCGGTGGAAGAGAGCAAGGTGTCGATCATCGACAAGTTCTTCAAAGAGGGCAGCCTCGACGCGCTGAAAACCGGCGAGTTCGCGCTGATTATCGGCGACAAGGCCGCCGCCAAGCTGGGCGTGAAAGTCGGCGACAAGGTCACCTTCGTGGCCCCGGAAGTCACCGTGACCCCGGCCGGCATGTTCCCTCGTCTCAAACGCTTCACCGTGGCCGGCATCTTTCATGTGGGCGCCGGTGAAATCGACGGTTTCCTGGCCCTGGCCAACATTCACGACATCGCGCGCCTGCACCGCTGGAAGCCGGACCAGGTGCAAGGCTTGCGACTGAAATTCGCCGACCTGTTCCAGGCGCCGCGCACCGCGTGGGAAATCGCCGGCCAGTTGGGCGACCGCGATTACTACGCCCGCGACTGGACCCGCACCCACGGCAATCTGTACCAAGCCATCCGCATGGAAAAAGCCATGATCGGCCTGTTGCTGCTGCTGATTGTGGCGGTGGCGGCGTTCAACATCATTTCCACGCTGGTGATGGTGGTCACCGACAAGAAAGGCGACATCGCCATTCTGCGCACACTCGGCGCCACGCCCCGGCAGATCATGATGATCTTCATGGTGCAGGGCACGGTGATCGGCGTGGTCGGCACCGTGATCGGCGCGCTGCTGGGCATTGTTGCGGCGCTGAACGTGAGCAGTTGGATTGCCGGCGTCGAGCGCCTGTTGGGAATCAAATTCCTCAACGCCGACGTGTATTTCATTGACTACCTGCCTTCGCAATTGATGGCCCAGGACGTGCTGCTGGTCTGCGGCGCGGCCCTGGTGCTGAGTTTCCTCGCCACTCTTTATCCGGCCTGGCGCGCGGCGCGCACCCAGCCTGCGGAGGCCCTGCGTTATGAGTAATGTCGCCATGCAAGCAAAGCAAAACAACGCCGTTCTCAGCTGCCGCAACCTGGGCAAAAGCTACGACGAGGGTCCGCAATCGGTCACCGTACTCGCCGACCTGCAACTGGAGCTGTACCCCGGCGAGCGCGTGGCGATTGTCGGCAGTTCCGGCTCGGGCAAAAGCACCTTGCTCAATATGCTCGGCGGGCTGGACACACCGAGCACCGGCAGCGTCTGGCTGGCGGGCGAAGAATTGTCGGCCCTGAGCGAAAAGAACCGTGGCCTGCTGCGTAACCGCGCCTTGGGTTTCGTGTATCAGTTCCACCACTTGCTGCCCGAATTCACCGCCCTGGAAAACGTCTGCATGCCGCTGCTGATCGGCAAGGTGGCGATTCCCGAAGCTCGTCAACGCGCGACCAAATTGCTGGAACGTGTGGGCCTGGGGCACCGCTTGGCGCACAAACCGGCAGAGCTGTCGGGCGGTGAACGTCAGCGTGTGGCGATCGCCCGCGCGCTGGTCAACAACCCCGGCCTGGTGCTGCTCGACGAGCCCACCGGCAACCTCGACCACCACACCGCGCAGGGCATTCAAGACCTGATGCTGGAACTGAGCCGCGACTCGAAAACCGCCTTTCTGGTGGTCACCCACGACCTGCAACTGGCCCAGCAAATGGACCGCGTGTGGCGTTTGGAAGACGGCAAGTTGGTGGCTGCCTGATGTTCCGCCCGCTCAGCGTTTTTATCGGCCTGCGCTACACCGGCGCCAAGCGCCGTAACCACTTCATCTCGTTTATTTCCCTGACGTCCATGATCGGCCTGGCGCTTGGCGTGCTGGCCATGATCGTGGTGCTGTCTGTAATGAACGGCTTCCAGAAAGAAATGAGCTCGCGCATTCTCGGCATGGTGCCCCACGCCACCATCGCTGGCGTGCAGCCGATTTCAGACTGGCGCCAGATCGCCGACCAGGCCCTGAAAAATCCACAAGTAACCGCCGCCGTGCCGTTCGCCGAGCTGGAAGGCATGCTGTCGTACAAAGGCCTGATGCAGCCGGTGCAAATCAACGGCATCGACCCCAAGGAAGAAACCAAGGTGTCGATCATCGGCCAGCACATCGTGCAGGGCAGCCTGAACGACCTGAAACCCGGTGAGTTCGGCGTGGTGATTGGCGAAATCACCGCGCGGCGTTTTCGCCTGAACGTGGGCGACAAACTGACTCTGATCATTCCCGAACTGAGCACCGCGCCGGGTGGCATCACCCCGCGTATGCAGCGTTTGAACGTGGTCGGCGTGTTTAAAGTGGGCGCCGAGCTGGATGGCTCCATGGCGCTGATCAGCATCGCCGACGCCAGCCAATTGCAGCGCATGCAAAGCGGCCAGGTGCAGAGCGTGCGTCTGGCATTGAAAGACCTGTACCAGGCGCCACAAGTCTCGGCGGCCGTTGCTCAGGGGCTGGGCGAAGGCTACCGCCCGAGCGACTGGACGCTGACCCAAGGCAGCCTGTTCAGCGCCATGAAAATGGAAAAAACCATGATCGGCCTGCTGCTGTTGCTGATTGTCGCGGTGGCGGCGTTCAACATCATCGCCACGCTGATCATGGTGGTGGCCGACAAAGGCGGCGACATCGCCATCCTGCGCACCTTGGGCGCCACGCCCGGGCAGATCATGGGCGTGTTTATGGTGCAGGGCACCGTCATCGGCGTGATCGGCACCGTGGTCGGCGGCGTGCTGGGCGTGTTGGCGGCACTGAACGTGAGCGCGCTGGTGGGCTGGATCGAACGCATCAGCGGGCAGCAGATTTTTAGCTCTGACGTGTACTTCGTGAGCAATTTGCCGTCGGAACTGCAAGGGCTGGACGTGGTGTTGATTTGCAGTGCGGCGTTTATTTTGAGCTTTTTGGCGACGGTGTATCCGTCGTGGCGCGCGGCGCAGATTCAGCCGGCTGAGGCGTTGCGGTACGAGTGAGTGGGTGCGGGGGACGGTGCTCGACTCGCGACTCTGGATTCCCGCTTTCGCGGGAATGACGGTGTAAGTTTTTTTCCTCCGTCATTCCCGCGCAGGCGGCGGTTCGACGGCTCGAAATCCAGGCTAATGGACAGCATCGAATTAGCCCGACACGACGAGCATCCCGACAGAAGAAGCCACACCCAACCCTAAAACCGATATTCCCCCCCCTGAATCCCCGCAAAAACCCGCCCATCCAACACCTCAAACCCAGCCCCACCCGGCAGCCGCACATACAACGGGTCACTCACCCGCGCCGGATCAAACCCCGCCACTTTCAAATCATTCTTCTTGTACTTGAACGTCCCCGTGGTCTCCACCTCGCGCAGCAGCCGCACAAATAACGGCGCGGCATAGGCCGGCAGTTCGCGGTCGAGATGTTCGGCCAACGCCACGCCATCCAACTGCTGCCCCGGCGCCAAGCGCAAGGCCGCCATGCCGCAGCGGCCGTTGGTGCCGGGAATTTCCACGCCATACACCACGGCATCCTCGACGCCGGCAAACGCGCCCAGGGCGTTTTCCACTTCGGTGGTGGAGACGTTCTCGCCTTTCCAGCGGAAGGTGTCGCCCAGGCGGTCGACGAATTGGGTGTGTTTGAAGCCGATGTCGCGCATCAGGTCGCCGGTGTTGAACCAGGCATCGCCCTTTTTAAACACGTTGCGCAGGATCACCGCCTCGCTTTTCGCCGGGTCGGTGTAGCCGTCGAAGGGCCACTTGGCGCTGATTTCGGTGATCAGCAAACCGGGCTCGCCCTTGTCGGCTTTTTGCAGAAAGTTTTTCTTGGTGCGCAGCGGCCGGTCGTTTTCCAGGTCGTAGCGCACGATGGCGTAGGTGGCGGGCGAGTAGCCGACGGTGTTGTCGAAATTGAACACGTTGGTAAAGCCGATATTGCCCTCGCTCGAAGCGTAGAACTCAGTGATGCGCTGGATGCCGAAACGCTGTTTGAACTCGCCCCAGATCGAAGGACGCAAGCCATTGCCGATCATGCAGGTGAGGGTGTTGCCCTGTTCTTCGGCACACGGCGGTTGATTGAGCAGATAACGGCACAGCTCGCCGATATAGCCGAAACAGGTGGCGCGGTAATGCTGCACGTCTTTCCAGAACGCGCTGGCGGAAAAGCGCCGGCGCAGGGCAATCGCCGCGCCGCCTGCCAGGGCCGCGCTCCAGCACACGGTGACGGCGTTGTTGTGGTAGCAGGGCAGCGTCAGGTAAAGCACGTCCTGGTCGGTAAGGCCGAGCCCGGAATGCCCGAAGCCGCCGTAGGCTTTTATCCACTTGCCGTGGCTCATGATTGAGGCTTTCGGCAGGCCGGTGGTGCCGGAGGTGTAAATCAGGAAGCACGGGTCTTTGAGCCGTACGTTGGCGCTGTCAGCGACGTTGGTGTGCGGCTCGCTCCAGGCCAGGTCCATGAGGTTTTCCCAGCCCTGCGGGGCGCTGCTCGGCACGTTCAGGCTGTCGCCATCGCTTAGCCAGTAACAGTGACGATCGCTGCCGTGTACCTGCTCGCGCACGGCCTCGAACGGCTCGCGCAGCTCTTCGCCAATCACGAAATGGCTGGGCTTCACCAGGTTCAGGCTGTGCACCAGCACCTGGCCGCGCTGCGTGGTGTTGACCAACGCGCCCACCGCGCCAAGCTTGGCCAGGGCGGCCAAAAGCAGCAGCACCTCGATTCGGTTTTCCAGCATCACCGCCACCACGCTGCCGTGGCTCACGCCTTGTTTTTTCAGCGCACGGGCCATGCGGTTGGCCCAGGCATTGAACTGCGCGTAGGTGAGTTGGCGCTGCTCTTCCAGCACGGCGGGGCGCTGCGGGTACAGGTCGGCGGCGCGCTCGAGCGCCCAGGCCAACGACAGATTTTTCTCCCGATTGCGAATGCCGGCGTAATACAAACCCCGCAACATGCGCGGCACGCGGCCAAGGGTGGCGGGCAAATGGGCAATGAAACGGGCAGGGGTGATCAGGTCGGCTTGGCTCATGTTCGCGTCGTTGTGCTGTTATCGGGAACGAACCTCACTCTAGTTTGCCCGTACCGCTCGGACTATGACCGTGGTGCGCCGAGCGGCGGGCAGATGGGCAAATGCGTTTAGTCGACAAACAAGTCCTGAATCAGCGGGCCGCCGTCCGGGTCGAAGCGGTAGTGCTCGAAATCGCTGTGGCCCTGCTCGCGCAGAATGTCTTCATCGATCAGCAAGCGGCCGGTGATGGCGCGGCCGCTGCTGGCCAGAATGGCGTGTGCCGCGTCGGCCATGATCGCCGGCACGCGGGCGCGCTTGAAGGCCTCGCGGCTGCCCAGTTCAAACTCGATGGCGGCGGTGGCGATCATGGTTTTTGGCCACAGCGAGTTGACGCTGATGCCGTACTTGGCGAATTCCTCGCTCATGCCCAGGGTCAGCATGCTCATGCCGTATTTGGTCACGGTGTAGGGGCCGTGCTGGGCGAACCATTTGCTGTCCATGTTCAGCGGCGGCGACAGGTTGAGAATGTGGCCCTTGCTCTGTTTCAGATAGGGCAGCGCGGCCTGGCTGCAAACCATCACGGCGCGGGTGTTGATTTGAAACAGCAGGTCGAAGCGCTTGGGTTGCAGGTGCTCCACGCCGATCAACTTGATGGCCCCGGCGTTATTGACCAGTGCGTCGATGCCGCCGAAATGCTCGGCGGCCTTGGCCATCGCAGCGGCCACGGCGGTTTCGTCGCGCACATCCAACTGCAGTGCCAGGGCTTTGCCGCCTGCCGCTTCAACTTCGGCGGCCACGCTGAAAATCGTGCCCTCAAGCTTGGCGTGGGCCTCGGCGCTTTTGGCTGCAATCACAATGTTGGCGCCATCGGCGGCGGCCTTCAGCGCGATTTCACGACCGATGCCACGGCTGGCGCCGGAGATAAACAGGGTTTTGCCGGATAGGGACATGGGCGTGGATCTCCTGGGTTTTTGTTGTTTTGAAAAGTCCGGGATGTCACAAAACTCTCTGCACAAACACCCGTCATCCCCGCCGCCTGCGCGGGGATGACGGTGGCGGGTGGGAAACTAGTGTCAGGCTGGTGTATCCGCCTCAATCTCCACCAACACCTGCCGACCTTTCACCTGATCGCCTTTACTGGCCTGCACCCGCCGCACCACGCCATCGCTGGCGGCTTTGAGCGGATGCTCCATTTTCATCGCCTCTAGCACCACCAGCAGTTGGCCTTTGCTGACGCGCTCGCCTTCGCTGACCAGCACGTCGACGATGGCACCATCCATAGGCGCCTTCACCATGCCGGAAGCCGCAGCACCGGCGGCGCTCACCGGTTCATGGGTGCAGTCGTGCAGTTCAAGGTTGCCGGCGTGGCCGTATAGCCACAGCTGCTGAGCGCTGTGGTGGTAAGCCAGACGCTGGCGCACGCCGTCGATGTTCAAGGTGGCCCAGCGCCCGTCATTGCTGAGCAGCTGCAACTCAACCTGCTGCTCGCCGACCTGCGCGAGCAAACGCGGCTGCGGGCCGGATTGCTGCACGCTGAGTTCCACCGGGTATTTGTGTTCGCCGTGCTTGAGCACGAAGCGCCACGGCGCATTGCCAGCGTTGCGCCAGCCGGCCAGCTCGGGCTGGTGCGCGCGGGCCTGGGCGCCGGCTTGGTAGAGCAGGGCGGCGGCGCTGGCCAGTTCGGCGGCACTGGGTGCTTGCGGGCTCAGGCTCGGGTCGGCGTGGAAGTGCTCGGCAATAAACGCGGTGGTGGCGTTGCCAGCGGCGAATTGCTCGTGGGCCAGCAGGTTGGCGAGAAAGCGCTGGTTACCGTTGACGCCCAACAGCACGCAGTCTTCCACGGCGCTCACCAGCTTGCGTCGCGCTTCGTCGCGGGTGGCGCCATAGGCGATAACTTTCGCCAGCATCGGGTCGTAAAACGGCGTGATGCGCTGGCCTTCGACCAGGCCGTGGTCGATGCGAATGCCATCGACCAGCGCCGGCTCCCAGCGCAGCACGGCGCCGGTTTGCGGCAGAAAATTATTCGCCGCGTCTTCGGCATACAGGCGCACTTCCATGGCATGGCCGGTGAGCCGGATGTCTTCCTGGCGCAGCGGCAATGGCTGCCCGGCGGCGACCTGCAGCTGCCAGGCGACCAGGTCCTGGCCGGTGATCAGCTCGGTGACCGGGTGTTCCACTTGCAGGCGGGTGTTCATTTCCAGAAAGAAGAACTCGCCGCTTTGGTCGAGCAGAAACTCCACCGTACCGGCGCCGACGTAATTCACCGAGGCCGCCGCTTTCACTGCCGCCTCGCCCATGGCCTGACGCAGTTCGGGCGTCATCACCGGGCAGGGCGCTTCTTCGACGACTTTTTGGTGGCGGCGCTGCACCGAGCAGTCGCGTTCGCCCAGGTACACGATGTGCCCGTGCTGATCGCCGAATACTTGAATTTCCACATGCCGTGGCTGCAACACGGCGCGCTCCAGAATCAGCTCGCCGGAGCCAAACGCGTTTTGCGCCTCGGAGCGCGCGGTGCGAATTTGCGCCACCAGTTCGCTGGCCTCAGTGACCAGCCGCATCCCCCGACCGCCGCCCCCGGCGCTGGCTTTGATCATCAGCGGATAGCCAATGCGCTCGGCTTCGCGGCTGAGCGTGGCGTCGTCCTGCTCGGCGCCTTCGTAGCCTGGAATGCATGGCACGCCGGCTTCGAGCATGGCAATTTTCGACAGGCGTTTGCTGCCCATCAGGTGAATGGCTTCCACGGTCGGCCCGATAAACACGATGCCGGCCGCTTCGCAGGCCTGGGCAAACGCGGCGTTCTCGGAGAGAAAGCCGTAGCCCGGATGCACCGCATCGGCGCCGGTTTTTTGCGCGGCGGCGATGATGGCGTCAATCGACAAGTACGACTGATTGACCTGCGCCGGCCCGATGCACACGGCCTGGTCGGCCAATTGCACATGGCGCGCGTCGGCGTCCGCTTCGCTGTAGACCGCCACGGTGCGGTAGCCCAGGGCGTGAGCGGTGTGCATGACGCGGCAAGCGATTTCGCCGCGGTTGGCGATGAGGATTTTGCTGAAGGCTGGCATGGTTAGTGGGCTCCTTTTCTTATTGTGTTTGCAGGTTGCCCTCTCCCCCAGCCCCTCTCCCGCAGGCGGGCGAGGGGAGACAAGCCGCGTACGGTCAAGTCCCCTCTCCCCTGGTGGGAGAGGGTTAGGGAGAGGGGGGAGGCCATCACACCGCCCACCCAGGCCTACGCTTCTGCATAAACGCCATCGTCCCTTCCACCCCTTCCTCGCCCACCACGGCCGCCGCAAACAGCCCGGCCGCGTCGTCGAGCAAGCTGTTCAGCGGCTCCCGTTCGGTGGCCAGCAGCAGCGCTTTGGTCGCCGCATTGGCCCCCGGCGCGCATTGCCGAACCTGGTCCAGCACCTGCGCCAACCGTTGCTCCACGTCGGCGTCGCACACATGCACAAGGCCCAGTCGCAACGCCTCTTCACCATCAAACCGCGCGGCGGTCAGGGCCAGGCGGCGGGTGTGGGTGAGGCCGATGCGCTTGACCACAAACGGCGCGATCTGCGCGGGAATAATGCCCAGGCTGGTTTCCGGCAAACCGAATTTGGCGCTCGGGTGGGCGATGGCGATGTCCGACACACACGCCAGCCCAAACCCGCCGCCCAGCACCGCGCCTTCGAGCACGGCAATCACCACTTGCGGCGCGTTCTGCGCTTCTTCCAGCAAGGCGCCAAAGGCGCGGTTGAGCTGGCGGTAGGCGTTTTCACCTTCGGTTTGCGCACGGGCGCGGGCGCCGGCCATGTCTTTGATGTCGCCGCCGGCACAAAAATGCTCACCGGCACCGCGTAATACCAAGGCGCGAATACTGGCGTCAGCGGCGCTGGTGCGCAGCACGGCGCGCAGCTCCTCGACCATCGCCAGGCTCATGGCGTTGCGCACCTCGGGCCGGTTGAGGGTGATGGTCAGCACGCCGTCGGCGTGGTCGAGCAGCAGGGTGGTCACGGTGGGTAACGTCATGGTTCAGCCCTTCTTTTTGCCCGGCAGGGTGCCCATCAGTTTGCTGATGATGCCCAGCATGATTTCGTCCGCTCCGCCGCCGATGGAGACCAAGCGCACATCGCGGTAGGCGCGGGCGACGGGGTTGTCCCACATGTAGCCCATGCCGCCCCAATATTGCAGGCAGCTGTCGGTTACTTCGCGGCCCAGGCGGCCGGCTTTGAGCTTGGCCATGGACGCGAGCTTGGTGACGTCGCGGCCTTTGATGTATTGCTCGGTGGCTTGGTAGACGAGGGCGCGCAAGCACTCGATTTCGGTGCTCAGCTCGGCCATGCGGAAGTGAATGACTTGGTTGTCGATCAGCGGCTGGCCAAAGGTTTTGCGCTCTTTGCAGTATTCGATGGTGCTGTCGATGCAGAACTCCAGGCCCCTGATCATGTTGGCGGCGCCGAACAGACGCTCTTCCTGGAATTGCAGCATCTGCATCATAAAGCCGGCGCCTTCATGGCCGATGCGGTTGCGCTGGGGTACGCGCACGTCATCAAAAAACACCTGGGCGGTTTCCGAACTGCGCATGCCGAGTTTGTCTAGGTGCGGCGACACGCTGATGCCCGGCGTTTTCATCGGCACCACGATCAGCGATTTGTTGACGTGGGGCTTGTCGTCCGAGGTGTTGGCCAGCAGGCAAATAAAGTCGGCCGATGGCGAGTTGGTGATCCACATTTTGCTGCCGTTGATCACATAGTCGTCGCCGTCTTTGCGGGCGGTGGTTTTCAGCCCGGCAACGTCGGAGCCGGCGCCCACTTCCGACACGCCAATGCAGCCGACCATGTCGCCGGCGATGGCCGGACGCAGGAACTCTTCGCGCAGCTCATCGGAGCCGAAACGGGCGAGCGCCGGGGTGCACATATCGGTTTGCACACCGATGGACATCGGAATGCCGCCGCACTGAATGGTGCCGAACTCTTCTGCGGCCACCACCGAGTAGCTGTAATCCAGGCCCATGCCGCCGAATTTTTCCGGCTTGGAAATGCCCAGCAAACCGAGGTCGCCGGCTTTCTTGAAAATGTCGTGGATCGGGAAGCGCCCGGCCCTTTCCCATTCATCAACGTGGGGATTGATTTCCTTGTCGACGAAATTGCGCACCGTGCGGCGAAGTTCTTCGTGTTCCTGGGTGATGATCATTGTTGTTGTTCTCCACGCGTGAATTTCGGTCTGTTCGAGAGCGGCGTTGACGGCGGCCCTCACCCTGGCCCTCTCCCGAAGGGAGAGGGGACGATGCGATTAAAACCGCGCCACGCCGAAGGTATTGGCCTTCAGCGGCCGCACCTCGGCTTCGGCGCAGATATCCAGCAGAAAACCCAGCAGCTTGCGCGTGTCACGCGGGTCGATCAGGCCGTCGTCCCACAGGCTGGCGGTGCCGTAGAGGGCGGTGGATTGGCTGTCGAGTTTCTGCGCGGTCACGGTTTCCAACATGTCGAGCATCTTCGGGTCGGCTTCTTTGCCTTCTTTCAAATGCTTGTCTTCGGTCACGATGCGCAGCACTTTGCCGGCCTGGGCGCCGCCCATCACGGCGGTGCGGCTGTTGGGCCAGGCGAAGATAAAACGCGGGTCCAGGCCACGGCCGCACATGGCGTAGTTGCCGGCGCCGTAAGAGCCGCCGACGACGATGGTCAGCTTGGCGACGCGGGCGTTGGCCACGGCTTGAATCAGCTTGGAGCCGTGCTTGATCACGCCTTGCTGTTCCGATTCGGTGCCGACCATAAAACCGGTGGTGTTATGGAAGAACAGAATCGGCGTGTTGCTCTGGTCGCACAGCTGAATGAACTGCGCCGCCTTGGCCGCGCCTTTCGGCGTGATGGGACCGTTGTTGCCGATAAAGCCGCAGGCCAGGCCTTCGATGTGCAGGTGGCCGCAGATGGTCTGGTTGTCGAACTCGGGTTTGAAGTCCAGGTATTCGGAACCGTCGGCGATGCGGGCGATGATTTCGCGCACGTCGTAGGGTTTTTTCGCGTCGCTGGGAATCAGGCCCAGCAGCTCTTCGGCCGGGTACAACGGTTCGCGCACGGGCTTGCGCGGACGGTGCGGCAGTTGGGCGTTCCACGGCAGCATGGCCATGATTTCCCGGGCGATGCGCACGCCGTCGGCGTCGTTTTCGGCCAGGTATTCGGCGGTGCCGGCGGTTTGCGCGTGCATTTCGGCGCCGCCCAGTTCTTCGTCGGTGGCCACCTCGCCGGTGGCGGCTTTAAGCAGCGGTGGGCCGGCGAGAAACATTTTCGCCTTGCCACGCACCACCACGGTGTAGTCCGACAACCCCGGCTGATACGCGCCGCCAGCGGTGCTGGAGCCATGCACCACGGTGATTTGCGGCAAGCCCATGGCCGACATGCGCGCCTGGTTGGCAAAGCCGCGCGCGCCTTCAACGAAAATGTCGGCGGCGTAGTTGAGGTTGGCGCCGCCGCTTTCGGCGAGGGTGACCACCGGCAATTTGTTTTCGAAGGCGATCTGTTGCAGGCGCAGGGTTTTCTTCAAACCGCTGGGGGAAATGGTGCCGCCCTTGATCGCGCTGTTGCTGGCATTCACCAGGCAGCGCACGCCAGCGATATAACCGATGCCGGAAATGATGCCGCCGCCAGCCTGGGTGCCGTCTTTGTCGTCGTGCAGTTTGTAGCCGGCCAGTGAGGCCAGTTCCAGAAACGGTGCGCCGGGGTCGAGCAGCAGGTTCAGGCGTTCGCGGGGCAACAACTGGCCGCGTTTGTCGAACTTGGCTTTGGCTTCGGCGGCTTTGTCCAACACCTTCTGTTCCACGTCGCGGAACCCTGCGATGGTGGCCAGCATGGCCTCGCGGTTGCGGGCGAAGTCTTCGCTGTGGGCGTCGAGTTCGGATTGAATCACCGGCATGACTTACTCCTTGTTATCCGCAGGTTTCAGCACGTCGGGCAGGTAGGCGCGGTGAAAGCCGTTATACGACTCGGCGCTTTTCGCCTTGCCCAGCGTCCAGGCGCGGCTGCCCTGGCTGGCGGCGCCGTCGATGCGTACGGTGTTGCCGCTGATGAAGTTGGCGCCCGGGGTGAGCAGAAAGACGATGGCCGAGGCCACTTCCGATTCGGTGCCGATGCGTTGCAGCGGTACGTGATCCTTGAGCGAACGGATCATGTTTTTCATCGAGTCGGGGTAGGTGTCCATGCCGCTGGAGGCGATCCAGCCGGGCGCCACGGCATTGACCCGCACACCGGCGTAGCCCCATTCCACGGCGGCGGTCTTGGTGAAGTTTTCCATGCCAGCGCGGGCGGTGCCGGAGTGGCCCATGCCGGGCATGCCGCCCCACATGTCGGCGAGCATGTTGACGATGCTGCCACCGTGTTTGCTCATGCTCTGGGTAAACACCTCGCGGGCCACCAGAAAACCGCCCACCAGGTTGGTGCGCACCACGGTTTCGAAGCCTTTCTGATTGATCGACACCAGCGGCGCCGGGTATTGGCCGCCAGCGTTGTTGACCAAGTGATGAATGCGCCCGTGCTCACTCAGCACCTCGGCGACCATCGCCTTGACCACCTCTTCTTCCCGGATGTCGCAGGCCTTCCAGCTGGCGCTGCCACCATCGGCAATGATTTCTTCGGCCGTGGCTTGCAGCTTTTCCCACTTGCGCCCGATCAGTACCACATGGGCGCCAAGAAACGCTAACTCATGCGCCGTGGCCCGGCCAATGCCGCTGCCACCGCCGGTGACCATGATGGTCTGGCCGCTGAAGAGGGTGGGTTTGTAGATGGAGTCGTAGGTCATGTTCGGCTCTCTTTTTGTTTAACGACATTTCACCTTTTACCCGTCATTCCTGTGAAGGCGGCGGTCCGACGATTCGGAATCCAGGATGGTGCGGGGAAATGCGTTCGTCTGGCGATTCTGGGTTCCCGCCTGCGCGGGAACGACGGTGTTAACGGTTCAATTTATCTGCCAACGCCTGCGGCACTGGCACCGGGAATTCCAATAGCTGCTGGGCAAAGGCTTTGCCTTGCGGGTCGATGCGCAGGCTGGCGACACCGCCGCCGCCGAGGGCGTTTTCCAGCAGGAAGTTGAAGCCGTGGCAGCCGGGTAAATACCAGCGGCTGACGCGCCCGGTCATGGGGTCGAGTACGTGGCGCATCCAGTCGACGACCGCTTCCACGGTCAGCGCCGCCGCGATCCAGGGCAGGTACTCGGCCTCGCGGGCCATGACGCCAATGTTGCTGTGGTTGCCTTTGTCGCCGGAGCGCGCCACGGCCAGTTTGATCAGCGGCACGCTGGCGTCGGCCAGCTCAACCGCCACGGGCGCTTCCTCGCCTTCGCGCAGGTCGCTGATGTTCAGCGAGTCGACCTCGGGCAGGGTCACGGGGTGGCGTTCGCCATTGATGTCGACGCTGAGCGCGCACGCGGTTTTGTCGGCCAGAAACGAGAACAGGCGAATCACCGGGTACACAGTGGGGCGGCCACCGACAATGCCGGTCAGGCCTGGCGCCATGCCGGTGGCGGCCTGGGCGATCTCGCGGGAGAACAGAATCAGGGCTTCTTTCTTGGCGTGACGCACCGCCAGTTTCACCACCACTTCGCGGCTGTCGTGGCGCTGGCCGTGGGGGCCGTACGTGGCTTCGCTGCCGAGCAATTCAACGTGGGTTTCCACGTAACCGGGCCAGCCACGGTCGGCGAACATTTCGGCGGTTTTATTAAGAATGGCCTGGCTGACGCGCTCGGCCTTTTTCACCGCATCGATGCCGGCAATCAGGCAACTGGCGGTGCAGCGGAAACCGTCGGGGTAGGTGGCCGACACTTTGTACTGCGGCGTAGGCGGCAGCCCTTTGGCGCCCTGAACGTGCACGCGATCGGTGTCGACCTGGCTGAGCTGCACCTGGGTGAAATCGCACACCACATCGGGCAACAGGTACGCGCGGGGGTCGCCGATTTCGTAGAGCATCTGCTCGCCGACGGTAAATGGCGTGACCAGGCCGCCGGTGCCGGCTGGTTTGCTGACCACAAAGCTGCCGTCGGCGACCACTTCAATCAGCGGGAAACCGATGTGCTCGTAGTTCGGCACGCTTTCCCAGTCGGTGAAATTGCCACCGGTGCACTGCGCGCCGCATTCAATGATGTGGCCGGCGAGGGCGGCTTGGGCGAGTTTGTCGTAGTCCTGCCAGCTCCAGCCGAACTCGTGCACCAACGCGGCGCTGACCACGGCGCTGTCGACCACGCGGCCGGTAATCACGATGTCGGCGCCCAGGGCCAGCGCTTCGACAATGCCCGGCGCGCCGAGGTAGGCGTTCACCGACACGCACATCGGCGGCAACGGCTGCTCGGTGAACATTTCGCGGGCGCCGGCTTTATAGAAGTCGGGAAGTTTGCTTTGCAGGTTGTCGCCCTGCAGCACGGCGATTTTCAGCGTGACGCCGGCTTTCTCGCACGCCGCTGCCAGCGCGGTGGCGCAGGCTTGCGGATTGACGCCGCCGGCATTGCTGATGACGCGGATTTTCTTGCTGGCAATGGTGTGCAAGAGCGGGGCGAGCACCTCGATGAAGTCGCCGGCATAGCCTTGCTCCGGGTTCTTCATGCGCGCGCCGGCCATGATCGACATGGTGATTTCGGCCAGGTAATCGAACACCAGGTAATCCAGCTCGCTGCCATTCACCAATTGGGCGGCGGCGGTGGAGGTGTCGCCCCAGAACGCGGAAGCGCAGCCGATACGTACGGTTTTAGTCATTGGAATTGTGCCCGTTTGCCGATCGATGTGCCGACCATACCAAGCAAGCGCTTGGTTATGGAAGCCCTGTTTTTATCTTTCTCAACGAAAGCACGGCCAAGCGCTTGCTTGGTAAACCCTTCACGCTTAAATTTCACCAATGCCGACAAGCACTTGCCACCTTTAAGGCCGGGCGTTGGGCTAGGGGGAATACGCGTGGATGAGCAACAAGCCCAAACGGTGATGCACGACCTTGTGGTCGCCGGTCAGGTAACCGACCCGGACAGCGCGCGCGGCAAACTGCTGCAAACCGCTGCCCACCTTTTCCGCAGCAAAGGCTACGACCGCACCACGGTGCGCGACCTGGCAGGCGCGGTGGGCATTCAATCGGGCAGCATCTTTCATCACTTCAAGAGCAAGGACGAGATTCTTCGTTCGGTGATGGAGGAAACCATCCGCTACAACACCGCCCTGATGACCGCCGCCCTGGCCGACGCCAGCGACGTGCGCGAACGGGTGTTGGCGCTGATCCGCTGTGAACTGCAATCGATCATGGGCGGCACCGGCGAGGCCATGGCGGTGTTGGTGTATGAATGGCGGTCGCTGTCGCCGGAAGGGCAGGCGTACATCCTGGATTTGCGTGACACGTATGAGCAGATTTGGCTGGCCGTGCTGCAAGAGGCCAAGGACGCCGGGTATTTCACTGGGGATCCATTTGTGCAACGGCGGTTTTTGACCGGGGCGTTGTCGTGGAGTACCACGTGGTTCCGTCCTGAGGGGCCGATGAGTTTGGATGAGTTGGCGCAGGAGGCGTTGAGTTTGGTGATTAAGGGGTAGGGCGGTTTTTATCGTCATACCAAATGACTCTGGTTTTGCGCCTTACGCGCATCTCAACCTACCTCCGTCATCCTCGCGAACGCGGCGGTCCGACGATTCGGGATCCAGAATTTGGAGTCGAGCACCGGGCAGCGGCATTCGTTATTCGTTATTCGTTATTCATTACCGTATTCGCCGAACGTTTGGTTTCGCGCCTTACGCGCGAGTCACTTTTGTCATTGCCGGTATGCCGGACCACCCAAAAGTAACCAAAAACGCTAGCCCCTACCTTGGCCTTGCGCTGCGCTCCAGGTCCCCTCATTCCGTCGCCACTCCGGGGGCCGTCACAACGGGCCATCCATGGCCCGATGTTCCTTTCGCGGCTCCCGGCCGCTCAACCCCCTGCGCACCGACTCCATTCGGCCTGCGATGAACGGGGCGGGTAGATCACAAGCCAAGTCACAAGCAAGATCAACGGCTTAGATCACAAACAAAATCAAAGGCTTGGATCACAAGCTTTAGATCAAAATCTCGCGGCTGAAGCCGCTCCTACAGATGGCAAATTTTCTGTGGGAGCGGCTTTAGCCGCGATGCTTTTCCGCCTTCACACCTCTTGTCGGTCGCCATTGACCAGCCCCTGTGGATTTAGGTTTACTGTATACCCATACAGTAATTTCCGATTGAGCTTTACCATGTTTCCTACCTCTCCTTCTCTTGCTGACTCCGCTGTGGCAGGCAATGTCGTCTCTCTTGATGCGTTGCTGGAGCGTCGTCGTGTATGGAAGGGCCGTGCCATGCCGCAGCAGGCGGGGCATGTGGCGACGGGGCATGCGGAGCTGGATGCGTTGTTGCCGACTGGCGGCTGGCCTGAAGGGGCGTTGAGCGAGATTTTGCTGGGCGCGCCCGGCGTCGGGGAGTTGCAGTTGCTGTGGCCGACGCTGGCGCGTTTGACGTCGGCCGGTGAGCGGGTGGTGTTGGTGGCGCCGCCGGGGGTGCCGTTTCCGCAGGCCTGGCTCGCGGCCGGGGTGGATTTGCGCTGGGTCAGCATCATTCAAGCCAATGGCCGCGATGCGTTGTGGGCGACGGAGCAGTGTTTGCGTTCGGGCAGTTGCGGGGCGGTGGTGGGCTGGCCGCAGCAGGCGGATGACCGCGCGCTGCGCCGGCTGCAGGTGGCGGCGGAAACCGGGCAAACCCTGGCGTTTGCTTATCGCTCGCTGAAAGAGGCGGTGAACCCGTCGCCGGCGGCGTTGCGTATTGCCATCGACACCCAGCCGGCGCAGTTGCGGGTGCTCAAGTGCCGGGGCGGGTTGGCGCCGGCCATGCCTGTGCCATTGGCGCGTTGAGGCGGTTATGCGTTGGGTGTGCATTGTGTTGCCGCAGTTGGCGTTGGATGCCGTGTTGCGGGCTTGCGACAACCCCGAGGCGCCGCTTGCGTTGATCAGCGGCACGCCTCAGCGCCGCGTGCTGCAAGCGGTGAACGACGCCGCTCGCGAGCTGGGCTTGAAACCGGGGCAAAGCCTGACCACCGCGCTGGCCTTGAGCCGTGAGTTCATTCAGGTGGAGTACGACCACAGCGCCATCGCCAACTGGCACCAGTTCCTCGCCGCCTGGGCGTATTCCTTCAGCTCGCAGGTCAGCCTGCGTTATCCGCGTGCCGTGCTGCTGGAGATCGAGTCCAGCCTCGCGTTGTTTGGCCCGTGGCCACGTTTTGAGGCGCGCTTGCGCAGTGAGTTGACGGCCCTGGGCTTTCGTCATCGCCTGGTGGCCGCGCCCAATCCGGTGGCCGCGCGCATGCTCGCCAATGCCTATGACGGCCTGGCCGTGAGCGACAGCCAGGCGCTGCACGAAGTGCTCGGCGCCATGCCACTCAATCGCCTGGGGCTGGACAGCAAAACCGCCAGTTCCCTGGCGCGCATGGGCCTGCGTCGTCTGCACGATGTGCTGGCGCTGCCTCGGCATACCCTGGCCAAGCGCTTCGACGCTGCGCTGCTGTTGCACCTGGATACCTTGCTCGGCCAGCGCGCCGTGGCGCTTGATTGCTACCAGCCGCCGGAGCATTTCGAGATACGCATCGAGCTGAATTTCGATGTGGAATCGACCCAGGCGCTGCTCTTTCCCCTGCGCCGTTTAACCGCCGACCTGGCGGCTTTCCTGGCCGGGCGCGACAGCGGCGTGCTGGGGTTTGTGCTGCACTTGGAGCATGTCGACGGCACGCGCAGCCAGGTCGACGTCGGCCTGCTCAGCGCCGAGCGCGAGCCGAATCTACTGTTTGAACTGGCCCGTGGCCGTCTGGAACGGCTGGTGGTGCATGCGCCAGTGCGGGCCATCAGTTTGCAGGCCAAGGACCTGCCCGCCTTTGTGCCCGAGCACCGCGAGCTGTTTGACGAGCGTCCGCAACAATCGGTGCCCTGGGCACAATTGCGCGAACGCCTGCGCGCCCGCTTGGGCGACGACGCCGTGCATGGCATTCAGGCACACGCCGACCACCGTCCCGAATGCGCCTGGCTGGCTAAAGAGAGCAGCAAAGCACCGCCGGTGGCCGCCAACGCCGCGCGGCCCGGCTGGTTATTAGCCCAAGCGCAGCCGCTGCGCGAGCGGGCGCCGCAGGTGCTGGCGGGCCCCGAGCGCATTGAGTCTGGCTGGTGGGACGGTGGCGACATCCGCCGCGACTATTACCTGCTGCAAACTCGCAGCGGCCAGCGCGTGTGGGCCTATCGCAGCGTCAGCAGCAGCGAAGAAGCGGGGCCGTTTATGGTCCAGGGCTGGTTTTCATGAGCGCCTATGCCGAGCTGCATTGCCTGAGCAATTTCAGTTTCCAGCGCGGTGCGTCCAGCGCCAAGGAACTGTTCGAGCGGGCCAAACGCCATGGCTACCAAGCGCTGGCGATCACTGACGAATGCACCCTGGCCGGCATTGTGCGGGCTTGGCAGGCGGCGAAGGAAACCGGGCTGCCGCTGATTATCGGCAGCGAGTTCAGCCTGGAGGACGGCCCCAAGCTGGTGCTGCTGGTGGAAAACCTCAGCGGTTATCAGCACCTGTGCCGGTTGATTACCCAAGGCCGACGCCGCAGCGAAAAAGGCCAATACCGCGTGCTGCGCGAAGACTTCGACGGGCCTCTGAATGGCCTGTGCGCCTTGTGGCTGGCGGACCTCGCCGACGACGTCGACGAGCAGGGCGCCTGGCTGCGTGCGCGCTTTGCGCAAACGCTGTGGCTGGCCGTGGAGCTGCATCGCGGGCCGGACGATGACCGTCGGCTACACAATCTGCTAAGCCTGGCCGAGCGTCTGGGCATTCCCGCCGTTGCCGCCGGCGATGTGCACATGCACGCCCGTGGCCGCCGCGCCCTGCAAGACACCATGACCGCCATCCGCCACCACTGCACGGTGGCCGAGGCCGGGCTGCGTTTGTTTGCCAACGGCGAACGGCACCTGCGGCCCTTATCTGCACTGGCGGCGTTGTACCCGCCGGCGCTGCTGGCCGAAACCGTGAACATCGCCGCGCGCTGCACCTTCAGCCTCGATCAACTGAAATACGAATACCCGCGCGAGCTGGTGCCAGAAGGCCACAGCGCCAGCTCCTGGCTGCGTCACCTGACCGAAAAAGGCATGCGCTGGCGCTGGCCCGAAGGCATTCCGCAAAAGGCCATCGACCTTGTGGAACGCGAGTTGGCGCTGATCGCCGAGCTCAAGTACGAAAGCTATTTCCTCACCGTTCACGACATCGTGCGCTTCGCCCGTGGTGAAGGCATTCTCTGCCAAGGCCGTGGCTCGGCGGCTAACTCAGCGGTGTGTTTTTCCCTGGGCATCACCGAAATCGACCCGGCGCGCATGAACATGCTGTTCGAGCGTTTCCTCTCCAAAGAACGCAACGAGCCGCCCGACATCGACGTCGACTTCGAACACGACCGCCGCGAAGAAGTGCTGCAATACATCTTCCAGCGTTACGGCCGGGGCAGGGCGGCGCTCACCGCCGTGGCCAGCACCTACCACGGCGCGGGCGCGGTGCGCGACGTCAGCCGCGCCCTCGGTTTGCCGCCCGACCAAATCAATGCCCTGGCTGACTGTTGCGGGCGCTGGAGCAAAGATGGCCCGCCGCTGGACGACCTGCGTGAAGCCGGCTTCGACCCCACCTTGCCGGAACTGCGCCGGGTGCTGGCGTTAACGGGCGAGCTGATCGGCTTTCCCCGCCACCTGTCCCAACACCCTGGCGGCTTCGTGATTTCCGAACAGCCATTGAGCACCCTGGTGCCGGTGGAAAACGCCGCCATGGCCGAGCGCACCATCATTCAATGGGACAAAGACGACCTCGACCTGGTGGGTCTGCTCAAGGTCGACATTCTCGCCCTCGGCATGCTCAGCGCCATTCGCCGCACCTTTGACCTGATCAACTACCACCGAGGCCGAAAGTGGACCCTGGCGACCCTGCCCGCCGAAGACCCGGCCACCTACGAAATGATCAGCCGCGCCGACACCATCGGCGTGTTCCAGATCGAGTCGCGCGCACAAATGGCCATGCTTCCGCGCCTGCGCCCGAGAACCTTCTACGACCTGGTGATTCAGGTCGCCATCGTGCGGCCGGGGCCGATTCAGGGCGACATGGTGCATCCGTACCTGCGCCGGCGTAACAACGAAGAAGAAGTGACTTATCCCTCCGAAGCCCTGCGCGCGGTGTTCGAACGCACCCTGGGCGTGCCGTTGTTTCAGGAGCAGGTGATGGAACTGGCGGTGGTGGCGGCCGGCTATTCCCACGGCGAAGCCGACCAGTTACGGCGCTCCATGGCCGCCTGGAAACGCCACGGCGGCCTGGAACCGCACCGTGAACGGCTGACCAGCGGCATGCTCGAACGTGGCTACAGCGCCGAATTTGCCGCGCGTATTTTCGAGCAGATCAAAGGCTTCGGCAGCTACGGCTTCCCCGAATCCCACGCCGCCAGCTTCGCCTTGCTCACCTACGCCAGTTGCTGGCTCAAATGCCACGAGCCGGCAGCGTTTATCTGCGCGCTGATCAACAGCTGGCCCATGGGCTTCTACAGCCCCGACCAATTGCTGCAAGACGCCCGACGCCACGGCATCGAAATCCGCCCGGTGGATGTACAAATCAGCACCTGGGATTGCTCCCTGGAATTTGCCGACGACGACCCGCAGCGCAGCGGCGACCCGGCCATTCGCATGGGCATGCGCATGATCAAAGGCATGCGCCAGGACGACGCCGAGCGCGTGGTTGACGTGCGCGCGCGCGGGCCGTTCGTAAACGTCAGCGAACTGATCCAACGCGCCCACCTTGACGCCCGCGCCCGCGAACTGCTTGCCGACGCCGGCGCCCTGCGCAGCCTGGCCGGCCACCGGCACAACGCCCGCTGGGCCGTGGCCGGCGTCGAAGCCCAGGCGCCGCTATTCGCCGACTTGCCCTTAATAGACGACAGCGTCGCGCTGCCTGAGCCGAGCGTGGTGGAAAACGTGTGGGTCGACTACGCCACATTGGGCACCACACTCGGCCCCCACCCCTTGCGCCTGTTACGCAGCGAACTGCGCAGCCGCCGCTGCCGCAGCTCGGCGGAACTGGCCGTTACCGAAGACGGCAGCAACGTGCGAGTCGCCGGCCTGGTGCGCGGCCGCCAACGGCCACAGACCGCCAGTGGCGTGATATTCGTCACCCTTGAAGACGAATTCGGCATGGTCAACGTCGTGGTCTGGAACGACCTGGCCGAACGGCAACGGCGGGTGCTGGTCGGCTCCAGCCTCATGCAAATTGAAGGGAAGCTGGAAGCCAAAGATGGCGTGCAACACCTGATCGCCAAACGCCTGTACGACCTCACGCCGTTACTGAAAGGGCTGGACGTAAGCAGTCGGGATTTTCACTAAGCCCACAAGCATCGCGGCTAAAGCCGCTTCCACAAGAGCACCGCAAACCGTAGGAGCGGCTTCAGCCGCGATGTTCTTGATCTGCCGCTTGTGATCCACCGCTTGTGATCTGGCTTGTGATCTGGCTTGTGATCTACCCGCCCCATTCATCGCAGGCCGAGTGGAGTCGACGCGTAGGGGGTTGAGCGGCCGGGAGTCGCGAAAGGCGTGTCGGGCCATGGATGGCCCGTCTCGCCGGCCCCCGGAGTGGCGATGGAAGGAGGGGACCTGGAGCGCAGCGGAAGGCCAAGGTAGGGGCAAGACCTTTTGGTTTCTTTTGTGTCGACTGACAAAAGAAACTCGCGCGTAAGGCGCGAAACAAAACGTTCAGCGCACGCGGTAATGAATACCGCCGCACTTCACATCGGTGTAAGGCTGGAAACTCTGGATTCCCGCCTGCGCGGGAATGACGGGGGTTTGTGCCACCACCTCGTTCGACTGGAAACTCTGGATCCCCGCGTGCGCGAGGATGACGGAGGTTGGGCGTCGAGCGGAGGGGTGGAGTGGTGGAGCGGCGGGGGCACCTTACCCGCGGAAATACCGCTGCGGCACAAACGGCGTTTTCGCCACCTTCATCGGCACCCGCTTCCCGCGCACCAATGCCCACACCGTGTTCTCCAACGCATTGTGCCCCGCATCCAAATACCCCATCGCCAACGGCGCACCCAGGCTCGGCCCAAAACCACCGCTGCACACACGGCCAATCACCACCCCATCGGCATCCACAATCTCGCAGCCCTCACGCACCGGCGTGCGCTCTTGCGGCAGCAGGCCGACGCGTTTGCTCGCCACGCCATCCTGCTGCTGCGCAAACACCCGCGCCGCGCCAGGGAAACCACCGGCCCGGGCGCCATCGGCACGGCGGACTTTGGAGATGGCCCACAGCAGCCCGGCTTCAATCGGCGTGGTGTCGGTGTTCATGTCGTGGCCGTACAGGCACAGGCCGGCTTCCAGGCGCAGCGAGTCGCGGGCGCCAAGGCCGATGGCTTGTACTTCCGGCTCGGCCAGCAGGGCGCGGGCGAGGGTGTCGGCCTGGTCGGCGGGAATGGAAATTTCGTAGCCGTCTTCGCCGGTATAACCCGAGCGACTGACGAAGCAGTCCACGCCCAGCAGCGTCACCGAGCGGAAGTTCATGAAGGTCATGCCAGCCACTTCCGGCGCCAGGCGTGCCAGCACGGTGACGGCGGCCGGGCCTTGCAGGGCGAGCAGGGCGCGGTCGAAGTGGGCGATCACCTCGCATTGGCCGCTCAGGTGCTGTTGCAGGTGGGCCAGGTCCTGGTCTTTGCAGGCGGCGTTGACCACCAGAAACAGCGTGTCGTCACCGAGGTTGGCGACCATCAGGTCGTCGAGAATGCCGCCGTTTTCGTTGGTGAACATGGCGTAGCGCTGCATGCCCACGGGCAGGTCGATGATGTCTACCGGCACCAGGGTTTCCAGGGCGCGAGCAGCATTGGCGCCACGCAGTTCGATCTGGCCCATGTGCGACACATCGAACAACCCGGCCTGGTCGCGGGTGTGCTGGTGTTCCTTAAGCACGCCTAGCGGGTATTGCACCGGCATGTCGTAGCCGGCGAACGGCACCATGCGCGCACCGAGCTCCAGGTGCAGGGCGTGGAGAGGGGTTTTGGCCAGGTTTTCGGTGGACATGGGTGTGCTCCTTGAAATGTGTTCTGGCGGGGGAAAGGCCCCTCACCCTAACCCTCTCCCGCAGGCGGGAGAGGGGACTGATCTATGGGTTATTCGATTTATCTGCCAGGTCGCCAATCTGCTCCCCTCGCCCGCAAGCGGGAGAGGGGCTGGGGGTGAGGGCAGCAGGCGACGCGGTGTTCAACATTCAATAATGTTCACCGCCAACCCGCCGCGCGCCGTTTCCTTGTATTTGTTGTTCATGTCGGCGCCGGTCTGGCGCATGGTGCGGATCACTTTGTCGAGGGAGACGAAGTGCTGCCCGTCACCCCGCAGCGCCATGCGCACGGCGTTGATGGCTTTCACCGAGCCCATGGCGTTGCGTTCGATGCACGGTACCTGCACCAAGCCGCCGATGGGGTCGCAGGTGAGGCCCAGGTTGTGTTCCATGCCGATTTCCGCAGCGTTTTCCACTTGCGCCACGCTGCCGCCCATCACTTCGCACAAGGCGCCAGCGGCCATGGAACAGGCCACGCCCACTTCGCCCTGGCAGCCCACTTCGGCGCCGGAGATGGAGGCGTTTTCTTTGTACAAGATGCCGATGGCAGCAGCGGTGAGCAGAAAACGCACCACGCCGTCTTCGTTGGCGCCGGGAATGAAGCGCACGTAGTAATGCAGCACCGCAGGCACGATACCGGCCGCGCCGTTGGTGGGGGCGGTGACCACGCGGCCGCCGCTGGCGTTTTCTTCGTTGACGGCCAGGGCGTACAGGTTCACCCAATCAAGCACCGACAAGGCGTCGCGCAGCGAGGCTTCCGGGCTGTTGCGCAATTGCCGGTACAGCGCGGCGGCGCGTCGCTTGACCTTGAGCCCGCCGGGCATGATGCCTTCGTTGTGGCAGCCGGCTTCGACGCAGTCCTGCATGACTTGCCAGATATGCAGCAGCCGGGTGCGGGTTTCCGCTTCCGGGCGCCAGGCGCTTTCGTTGGCGAGCATCACCTGGCTAATCGACAGGTTATGCGCGGTGCAATGGCCCAGCAGTTGTGCGCCGGTGGTGAACGGGTGGGGCAGCACGGTGCTGTCTTCGACAATGCGATCGGCGCCGGCGGCGTCTTCGTCCACCACGAAACCACCGCCGACCGAGTAGTACTCGCGGCTGCGCAGTTGCAGGCCAGCCTCGTCGAAGGCGCGGAAGATCATGCCGTTGGGGTGCTGCGGCAAGGGTTTGCGGATCATCGCCAGGTGCTGTTTTTCCACGAAGGCGATGGATTTTTCGCCCAGCAGGTTGAGCTGGCCGCTTTTACGAATGGTCGCCAGACGGGCGTCGACGGTGGCGGTGTCGACGGTGTCGGGCTGTTCGCCTTCCAGGCCGAGCAGCACCGCTTTGTCGCTGCCGTGGCCTTTGCCGGTGGCGCCGAGCGAGCCGTACAGCTCGACTTTCACGCTGTGGGTGGCGCCGAGCAGGTCGTCGCGGCGCAGCCCTTCGGCAAACCGCGCAGCGGCGCGCATAGGCCCAACCGTGTGGGAGCTGGAGGGGCCGATACCGATCTTGAACAGGTCAAACACGCTGAGTGCCATACAGACCTCGGGTTATGCGGCGGGGCGTATCGCGGCTGAACCGGAATGTCGGTCTGGCATTTCGGTTCAGGCGCGATTGCTTTATTACTCAGCGTATTCGCTGATCGACGGGCAGGAGCAGACCAGGTTGCGGTCGCCGTACACGTTGTCGATGCGCGCCACGGGCGGCCAGTACTTGGCTTCGATCAGGCTGGCCACCGGGTAGGCGGCTTGCTCGCGGCTGTACACGTGTGGCCATTCGCCGAGCAGTTCCTGGGCGGTGTGCGGGGCGTTTTTCAGCGGGTTGTCCTGGGCGTCTGCTTCGCCGCGTTCGATGGCGCGGATTTCGTTGCGGATGCTGATCATGGCGTCGCAGAAGCGGTCCAGCTCTTCTTTGGATTCGCTTTCGGTCGGCTCGATCATCAGGGTGTTGGCCACCGGGAACGACATGGTCGGGGCGTGGAAGCCGTAGTCGATCAGGCGCTTGGCCACGTCATCCACGCTGATGCCGCTGGTTTCTTTCAACGGGCGCAGGTCGAGGATGCATTCGTGGGCCACCAGACCATTGCTGCCGGCGTACAGCACCGGGAAGTGCTCTTCGAGGCGGTTGGCAATGTAGTTGGCGCTGAGAATGGCCAGTTGCGAGGCGCGTTTCAGGCCTTCGCCGCCCATCATTTTCATGTACATCCACGAAATCGGCAGGATGCTCGCGCTGCCAAACGGCGCGGCGCTGACAGCACCTTCTTTGCGCTGCATATGGCCGTGGCCTGGCAGGAAGGGCGCCAGGTGCGACTTCACGCCAATCGGGCCAACGCCCGGGCCGCCACCACCGTGGGGAATGCAGAAGGTTTTGTGCAGGTTCAGGTGCGAGACGTCGCCGCCAAACTTGCCCGGCGCGCAGAGGCCGACCATGGCGTTCATGTTGGCGCCGTCGATGTACACCTGGCCGCCGTTGTCGTGAATGATCGCGCAGATTTCGCGGATTTCTTCCTCGAACACGCCGTGGGTGGACGGGTAGGTAATCATCAGCGCGGCGAGGCGGTCTTTGTGTTCCAGGGCCTTGGCGCGCAGGTCTTCCACGTCGACGTTGCCACGGGCGTCACAGGCGGTGACCACCACGCGCATCCCGGCCATGTTGGCGGTGGCTGGGTTGGTGCCGTGGGCCGAGGAGGGGATCAAGCAGATGTCGCGTTCGCCCTGGCCACGGCTGGCGTGGTAGGCGCGAATGGCCAGCAGGCCGGCGTATTCACCTTGCGAACCGGCGTTGGGTTGCAGCGACACGGCGTCGTAACCGGTGGCGGCGCAGAGCATGGCTTCCAGTTCGTCGGTGAGCTGCTGGTAGCCCTGGCTTTGCTCGGCCGGCACGAACGGGTGCAGGGCGCCGAATGCGCTCCAGGTCACGGGCTGCATTTCGCTGGCGGCGTTGAGTTTCATGGTGCATGAGCCCAGCGGGATCATGGTGCGATCCAGCGCCAGGTCTTTGTCCGCCAGGCGACGCAGATAGCGCATCAGCTCGGTTTCCGAGTGATAGCGGTTGAACGACGGATGCTGCAGGAAGCTGGACGAACGCAGCAAGGCGTCGGGCAGTTGCAGACCGGTGTTGGCGGCGAGGGCGGCGAAATCGGGCAGCGCCTGGCCATCAGTGGCGAACAGGGTCCACAGGGCTTCGATGTCGGCCTGGGTGGTGGTTTCGTCGAGCGACAGGCCCAACTGCGCGGCGTCGATCTGGCGCAGGTTGATCTGCGCGGCCCACGCCTTGGCGTGCAGCTCGGCGGTGCGGGCGCCGGTGTTGAGCGTCACGGTGTCGAAGAAATGCTGCTGCGCGACTGGCAAGCCCAACTGCGCCAGGCCTTTGGCCGCGATCACAGTGAGCACGTGCACGCGCTTGGCGATGTCGGTCAAGCCTTGCGGGCCGTGGTACACGGCGTACATGCCGGCGATGTTGGCGAGCAGAACCTGCGCGGTGCAGATGTTGCTGGTGGCCTTCTCGCGGCGAATGTGTTGCTCGCGGGTCTGCATGGCCAGACGGAAAGCCGGCTTGCCGTGACGGTCGATAGACACGCCGACCAAACGGCCCGGCATGTCGCGCTTGAACGCATCGCGGGTGGCGAAGTAAGCGGCGTGCGGGCCGCCAAAGCCCAGCGGCACGCCGAAGCGTTGGGCGCTGCCCAGTGCGACGTCGGCATCGAACTCGCCTGGCGGGGTCAGCAGGGTCAGGGCCAACAGGTCAGCCGATACGGCCACCAAGGCGCCAACGGCGTGGAAGCGCTCAACCAGCGCGCGGTAGTCGAAAATGTCGCCATTGCTGGCCGGGTATTGCAGCAAGCAACCGAAGTAGGCGGCGAAGTCTTCAATGGCGGTTTCGTCGCCCACCACCACCTCAATGCCCAGCGGCTCGGCGCGAGTGCGCAGTACGTCGAGGGTTTGCGGGTGGCAATGCTGCGAGGCGAAGAAGGCTTGGCTGGCTTTGTTTTTCGCCAGGCGCTTGCAGAAGGTCATGGCTTCGGCAGCGGCGGTGGCTTCGTCGAGCAACGAGGCGTTGGCGATTTGCAGGCCGGTGAGGTCGCAGATCATGGTCTGGAAGTTGAGCAGCGCTTCCAGGCGGCCTTGGGAAATTTCAGGCTGGTAAGGCGTGTATGCCGTGTACCAGGCCGGATTTTCCAGCAGGTTGCGCAGGATCGGGGCTGGGGTCAGGGTGCCGTAGTAGCCCTGGCCGATGTAGGTTTTGAACTGCTGGTTCTTGTCGGCGATGGCTTTGATTTCTGCCAGGGCAGCGGTTTCGCTCAGGCCTTCGGGCAGGTTCAGCACGCTGGTGCCTTTGATGCTGTCGGGAATCACGCTGGCGCTCATGGCTTCCAGCGAGTCGTAGCCCAGGCGTTGCAGCATGGCGGCGATATCACGCTCACGCGGGCCGATGTGACGGGCGATGAATTCGTTACGGGTGTCGAGAGAAATGGTCATTAGCGTCGTCTCAGGCGTCGTCGTTGGCTTTAAGCAGGCGGTCGTAGGCGGCTTGGTCGAGCAGAGTGGCCAGCACGCTGTTATCGGCCAGCTTCATGCGGAAGAACCAGCCGGCGCCAAGGGCATCTTCGTTCACGGTTTCCGGCGCGTTTTCCAGGGCGGCGTTCACTTCGATCACTTCGCCGTCCACCGGCATGGCGATGGTGCTGGCGGCCTTCACCGACTCCAGTACCGCCACTTCGCTGCCCGTGGCATGGGCGCCAAGCTCTGGCAATTGCACAAACACCACATCACCGAGGGCTTCTTGAGCGTAGGGCGTAATGCCGACGGTAACCAGGCCGTCACTGTCCAGACGCAGCCACTCGTGTTCGCTGGTGAATCGCAATTCGCTCATGTCGCTTCCTATGGTCAAGGGCGTGCCTGCTTTTATGAAGACTAGCCGGGCATCGCTTGGGGTAATGGCTATGGCTGTTAGCAAGGGCGGTGCCAGGTTGGGTGGGCGCAAGCAGGGCGCGGCTTTGCGGGCTGTGGGGAATTTCAGCGCCGGCGGAAGTGGAATGAAAACGATACAGTCACATGGCGGTGGCACGCTAGATTGCTTTCGGGCCTTGAAATGCCTAGTTGCAGCATGCGCTGTAACGAAGTCGTTCCGGTGTATTGATAGCGTTACGGATCGGGCGCAGGTGGAACCCGAGCGGGCAGGGGCAGTCAGTAAAAGTCCTGCCCTTGGAAAATAGGATGTTTGCCATGCAACAGCTCTCTCGCTCTTTGCTCGCCGCCGCTTTGACCGTGTGCGCCCTGGGCACCGCTCAGGCTGCCGACTCGCTCACCGTTGATCTCAACCAGGCCACGGAAAAAGGCGCCGGTGCGGCGGTGGGCAAGGTGGTGGTCACCGAGTCGGAGTACGGCCTGGTCTTCACCCCGACGCTGACGGGTCTGCAACCCGGCGTTCACGGCTTTCACCTGCACATGAACCCGAGCTGCGACGCCGCCGAAGTGGACGGCAAACTGACCCCGGCCGGCGCAGCGGGAGGGCATTGGGATCCGAAGAAAACCGGCAAGCATGGGTACCCATGGGAAGACGGCAATCACCTGGGCGACTTGCCGGCACTTTTCGTGACGGCCGACGGCAAGGCCACCCAACCTGTGCTGGCGCCGCGCTTGAAGAAGCTTTCTGAGCTGAGCGGGCATGCGTTGATGGTGCATGCCGGTGGTGATAACCACGCCGATCACCCGGCGCCTTTGGGAGGTGGCGGGGCTCGGTTTGCGTGTGGGGTAATTAAGTAAGTGGGTTGGCGATCTAGCTCTTTCTAATCCGAGATACTGGATCCCGAATTGTCGGACCGCCGCCTTCGCGAAGATGACGGTGGGCTTATAGACGTCACCGTCATCCTCGCGAACGCGGGGATCCAGAGTTTTGAACGAGACGTTTATTTAGAAACCCCACGGTTCTTCAGAGGCATATCGGTGGCTGGCAACCGATCTCCGTCCAGTCCGAAATACTGGATCCCGAATCGTCGGACCGCCGCCTTCGCGAGGATGACGGTGTACTGCTGAGGACCACCGTCATTTCCGCGCAGCCGGCTCTCCGACGATCCAGAATCCAAAGTTCCGGTTTAACCGCCTATTTCGAAATCCCATACTTCCTAAGCCGCTTGGCAATCGCCGTATGCGAGGTCATCAACCGCGCCGCCAATTGCCGGCTCGACGGATAGCTGCTGTACAGCTTCTCCAGCAGCCCCCGCTCAAACCCGTCCACCGCTTCCTCCAGACTGCGCACCTCGCCATCCCCCAGCGTGGCCACGGCCGTGCTGGCGATATCCAGATCACCCACATCCACCAGCGGGCTGTCGCACACGGCGGCGGCGCGGAAGATGACGTTTTGCAGTTGCCGCACATTGCCCGGCCACGGGTTGCTCAGCAGCGCCGGGTAAGTGCCAGGCGTAAGGCGGCAGATGGGGCGCTGAATCTGGGCGCAGGCTTGCTGCATAAAGTGGCGGGCGAGCACCAGAATGTCGTGGCCGCGCTCGCGCAACGGCGGTACTTCCAGGGTCAGCACGTTGAGGCGGTAAAACAGGTCTTCACGAAAGCTGCCCTGGCTGACCATGTGTTCCAGGTCGCGGTGGGTGGCGCTGAGGATGCGCACGTCCACTTTCATTTCGCGGTCGCCGCCCACGCGGCGGAAGCTGCCGTCGCTGAGAAAGCGCAGCAGCTTGGCTTGCAGGTAGGGCGACATTTCGCCGATTTCGTCGAGAAATACCGTGCCTTGGTGCGCCAGTTCTAACAGGCCGGGCTTGCCGCCACGTTGGGCGCCGGTGAAGGCGCCGGGGGCGTAGCCGAACAGTTCGCTCTCGGCGAGATTTTCCGGCAGTGCTGCGCAGTTCAATGCCAGAAACGGCGCGTTACGGCGTGGACTCAGAGCGTGGCAAGCGCGGGCGACCAGTTCTTTGCCGGTGCCGGTTTCGCCGCGAATCAACAGCGGCGCATCCAGCGTGGCGATGCGTTGGGCGCGGGCTTTGAGGTTGCGTACCGGCTGCGAGTCGCCGAGCAATGAGTCGAAGCCCTCGGCGTGATCGTGATGCAGCGCCGACAGCCGCTCGCCGATGCGGTTGGGCAGGTACAGGGTCAGCAGGCCGCCCGCCAGGTGCGGTTGCTCGCTGGCCAGGTTGTCGGTGATCGGCATGGCATCGAGCAACAGCGCCTGGCCTTTTAATGACACTTCGCGCATGGGCAGGCGAAAGCCGTGGTCGATCAACGCCTGTTGCAGGCCTTCGTCGTCGAACAGTGCCGTGAGCGGCTTGCCCGCCGCTTCGTGGCCGCACAGCGCGGTGAGGGCCGGGTTGGCCAGAAGTACGTGGCCGGAATCGTCCACCGCCAGCACCGGGTCGGTCATGGCCGCGAGCAGGGCGTCGAGCTGTAGGCGGCGGCGTTGGCCGGGCAAAATGTCGACCACGTTCATGCTCTGCACACCGTTTATTTGCAGCAATGCGTCGCGCAATTCTTCGAGCACTTGCGGGCTCAAAGTCGGGGCGTCGATGTAGACGTTCGGCGGAATCATCTCCACGGCATCCAGGTTGAGATTGCGCCCGCCAAGCAGGGCGAGTACTTCCTGGGTGATACCAACGCGGTCGATAAAGGTGACGTGAATGCGCATGCGGGTGGCGGCGTCTGCGTGAAAAATGGCCGCGCCAGTATGCCCGTTTACCGCCCGGCTTGGCCAAGCCGGCAATGCTGATCGCCGGCCATGCCGCAGCGCGGGTGGCTTGCGCTACAATGCGCGCCGATTTCGACCACCGCACACCTCACCGACCTCCGAGACCCGTCGCCCATGTCCGCCTGCCAGACTCCCATCATCGTCGCCCTGGATTTCCCCACCCGCGAAGCTGCATTGCAGTTGGCCGATCAGCTCGATCCCACGCTGTGCCGGGTCAAGGTCGGCAAGGAGTTGTTCACCAGCTGCGCATCCGACATCGTCACCACCCTGCGTGAGAAAGGCTTCGAAGTATTCCTCGACCTGAAATTTCACGACATCCCCAACACCACCGCCATGGCAGTAAAAGCCGCGGCGGAAATGGGCGTGTGGATGGTGAATGTGCACTGCTCGGGCGGCCTGCGCATGATGGCGGCCTGCCGCGAAACGCTGGACAAATTCAATGGTCCCAAGCCGCTGCTGATTGGCGTCACTGTGCTCACCAGCATGGAGCGCGAAGACCTCGCGGGTATTGGTCTGGACATCGAACCGCAAGAGCAGGTGCTGCGCTTGGCCGGGCTGGCGTCGAAGGCGGGCATGGATGGCCTGGTGTGTTCGGCGCAGGAAGCGCAGGCGCTGAAAGCCGCGCACCCGAACCTGCAGCTGGTGACGCCCGGTATTCGTCCGGCGGGCAGCGCGCAAGACGATCAGCGCCGCATTCTCACGCCGCGTCAGGCGCTGGATGCCGGTTCGGATTATTTGGTTATTGGGCGGCCGATTAGCCAGGCCGCGAGTCCTGCGCAAGCGCTGGCGGCTGTTGTGGCTGAATTGGCGTAACGCCGGGTAGGGGCTCGTTTTTGAGCCCCGATGGGTTCTGACTTTACCGCGCCGGCGTGGCTATCATGCCCTGATCCGCTTGTGAGCCAGGCGTCGTACTTGGTGTGACGAGCTCCGATTCCACATGCGGCGTGTCTGGTTGAACGTTCAGGCCGACGAATTTCATTTCGCGGGTAGGGAGGTTAGTACCCAGATACGTCCATTGGGCGTTACTGGTTTTATTCGTTGGGAAATAACCATATCGCCCGGATGCCTTGAGACGGAAATACTCGACGTCGCGGGTGTATGGGTTGTTATAGACGAAGAATTCACCGCCCAGAGCTTCCGAGAGATTGTTGGGGTTCCACTGCCTGACCGGCCGGGTGGCTTGCTCCATATCGGGGAGGTCCGTCCCCAAGTACTCCCACGTCGCGTTGTCCTGCTGATTGGTTGGAAAAGCCCCGTAACTACCATTTGCGCCGACATTCACCAGGCGCATGTACTCAAGGCGCTTGCTGTTGGGATTGTCATAGACGTAGATCTGTCCGAACTCGCCTTTGCGCTCCCCCCAGTTTCCGGTACCCAGAACCTTTTGGCTCAGCAACCGTGCATCGTCACGTAGTCCCTGATCTACCAGGGTTTTGACCACCCACGGCCAGTAGTGGCTGAGGCGTACATGGCCCCAACCGCCGAACGAGGTGCCTACTAACGAGCGATCGCCATTGGGGTGGCGCAGGAATATGCCTGCGCCGGCATCTTCAATCGGAGGGTCGATGTAGCGCGACCAGTCAGGATGACCCGCCGTAAAGATGATTGCGTCGTCGACGTCGATGTAGCTGAAGCCAGGCCCGGCGACGTTAAACACATACCCGAGGGTATTGGCGAAATCGTAATCCGTCTGGAAGTATCCGGCCATGGAGCGGTAGATCAGGGGAGGCCCATCGGGAGCTGGATCTCCTGCGCTGAGGTTGCCCTTGTAGGTGCTCCAGTCTACGTAAGCATCGATCAAGCGCATCTGCCGATCGGCTCTCTGACCGGGGAACACTCCCAGTGAGTCCGTCGCATAGAATTCCAGGCGTGCTCCCTCAGTGAGCGAAGCATTGCCATCGACCAGCTTATTTCTTTGCTCGGCATAACTGGCTACTGGGGCGGTTTCCACAGATGAGCTGCCGCCAAATTTACCGTCAGTTATAAACACGCTTACGTTGCCCCACACGTTGTTGGTGACGGGAAACGCGATGGTCTTTCCTGAGTACTTGAGCCCGGTTTTACGGTGAAAGTACCCGGTGGAGTACTTGCATTCGGCAGAAGAAATGATCACGCGTGGCGTAACCAGTGTGCCGGAGCATTGGTATTGGTCACCCACTGCCCAGTCGGGCACCTGGCCTCCAACTAATAAGGTTCCGTTGTGCGAGGCATGGGCGCCGGACGTTAAGGTAAGGCCGGCGCTACAAGCCAGGGTTAGGGCGGTAAGGCGCGAAGTAGTGAGCCTGTTCATGGCATTGGTCCCTGATGAAAAACTGAGTGGACCGGCACCCGCGTAAAACACTGCGGGGCCGGTAAGACCAGCTTCGATCACCACAAAAAGGCAATAAGCAGGCTGCCTCTGAGGAACAAAAGAACGGCTTCTTTGTGCGTAAGGATTTTTTCGTTCGTGGCTATGAGAAAGCAGCGGAAAGTCAGCGCGAAGACGGTCGCGGTTTTCCAAGTCGTCAGCCATACGCACGTTTGCGACGGAGCGAGCTTGCTCGCGAAGCGGTGCCAGGGCCAACGCTCACGGTCGGCACGGGCGCCATTCGCGAGCAAGCTCGCTCCTACGGTGCAGATAGCGCGCCGTCAGCCCTCAACAAACTCAAACGCCGCCAGCGCAAAGCCTTGATCGTCCACTTGCAACGCCCAGCCCTGTTTATCCCAGTCGCCCAGCACGATTCGCCGCGCCGCTTCGCCTTCAACTTGCAGGCGATGCACGGCTGGGCGGTGGGTGTGGCCGTGGATCAGGGTGCGCACGCCGTATTGCGCCATCAGGCGCGGCACTTCTTCGGGCGTGACATCGACGATATCCGCCGCTTTCATCCGCGTTTGTGCGCTGCTTTCCTTGCGCAGTTTGCGCGCCAGCCGTTCGCGGGTGCGACGGGGCAGGTTGCGCAAAATGAACAGGGTCAGCGGGTGACGCAAATAGCGGCGCAGGCGCATATAGGCTTCGTCGCGGGTGCACAGGCTGTCGCCGTGCATCAGCAAAACCGGTTCGCCGCCCAGCTCGATTTTCGTCGGGTCGGCCAGCAAGGTGCAGCCGGCGGCGCGGCAAAAACCTTGGCCGAGCATAAAGTCGCGGTTGCCGTGCATCAGGTAAATGGCGGTGCCGCTGTCGCTCAGTTCGCGCAGGGCCTGGGCGATCGAGGCCTGAAACGGGGTCATGGCGTCGTCGCCAATCCACGCTTCAAAGAAATCGCCAAGGATATAAAGGGCGCCGGCCATGCGGGCGCGGCCGGCGAGAAAATGCACAAACGCCCGGGTAATGTCCGGGCGTTGTTCTTCAAGGTGCAGATCCGAGATCAGAAGAGTGATCAAACGGCTTACTCAGCAACGATCTCGGCGCGTTCGATGATCACGTCATCAACCGGTACGTCCTGGTGGCCGGACTTCATGGTGGTGGCCACGCCTTTGATTTTGTTGACCACGTCCATGCCTTCAACCACTTCACCGAATACGGTGTAGCCCCAGCCTTGAACGGTCGGCGCGCTGTGGTCGAGGAAGTTGTTGTCGGAAACGTTGATGAAGAACTGCGCGGAGGCCGAATGCGGCTCCATGGTGCGGGCCATGGCCACGGTGCCCACTTTGTTGGAGAGGCCGTTGTTGGCTTCGTTCTTGATGGTGGCGCGGGTGGCTTTCTGCTTCATGCCAGGCTCGAAACCGCCGCCTTGAATCATGAAATTGCTGATAACGCGGTGGAAAACGGTGTTGTCGTAATGGCCAGCCTTCACGTATTCCTCGAAGTTGGCAACGGTCTCTGGCGCTTTGTCAGCGAACAGGTTCAGGGTGATAACGCCGTGGTTGGTGTGCAGCTTGATCATGGGAAAAATCCACTCTGTCGAGAAATTCGAAGGCCTGTCAGGGGGTTGACAGCTTCGGCTATGATAAGCGCTTTGTTTTGGTCGGCCTACCCTGGCTGCGCACCTGTACGTTCAAGGATCCTATGAGCAAGCCTACTCACGACTCCGCTGCCGTTCCCGCCGCTGACGGCAAAGCCGCCCCGGTTGTACCTGCCAATTTCCTGCGCCAAATCGTTCAGGCTGATCTCGACTCCGGCAAACACACCCAGATCGTTACCCGCTTTCCGCCGGAGCCCAACGGTTACCTGCACATTGGTCACGCCAAATCGATCTGCGTGAACTTCGGCCTGGCCGAGGAATTTGGTGGCGTGTGCAACCTGCGCTTCGACGACACCAACCCGGCCAAGGAAGACCAGGAATACATCGACGCCATCAAGAGCGACGTGCAGTGGCTGGGCTTTCAGTGGAACGGCGATGTGCGTTACGCCTCGCAGTATTTCGACCAGTTGCATGACTGGGCGGTTGAGCTGATCAAAGCCGGCAACGCCTACGTCGATGACCTGAGCCCCGAGCAAGCCAAGGAATACCGCGGCACGCTGACTGAGCCTGGCAAGAACAGCCCGTTCCGTGACCGCTCGGTTGAGGAAAACCTCGACCTGTTCGCGCGCATGAAGGCGGGCGAATTCGAAGATGGCGCTCGCGTGCTGCGCGCCAAAATCGACATGGCGTCGCCAAACATGAACCTGCGCGACCCGATCCTCTATCGCATCCGTCACGCCCATCACCACCAGACCGGTGACACGTGGTGCATCTACCCGAACTACGACTTCACCCACGGCCAGTCGGATGCCATCGAAGGCATCACCCATTCCATTTGCACCCTGGAATTCGAAGGCCATCGTCCGCTGTACGAGTGGTTCCTGGAACACCTGTCGGTGCCGGCCACGCCGCGTCAGTACGAGTTCTCGCGCCTGAACCTGAGCTACACCGTGACCAGCAAGCGCAAGCTCAAGCAACTGGTTGACGAGAAGCACGTCAACGGCTGGGACGACCCGCGTATGTCGACGCTGTCGGGCTTCCGCCGTCGCGGTTACACCGCTGCGTCCATCCGCAAGTTCTGCGAAATGATCGGCACCAACCGTTCCGACGGCGTGGTCGATTTCGCCATGCTGGAATTCGCCATTCGTGACGACCTCGACCACAACGCGCCCCGCGCCATGTGCGTGTTGCGCCCGTTGAAAGTGGTGATCACTAACTACCCGGAAGGTCAGGTCGAACACCTCGAATTGCCATGCCACCCGAAAAACGACATGGGCGTGCGCGCCTTGCCGTTCGAGCGGGAAATTTACATCGACCGCGACGACTTCATGGAAGAGCCGCCAAAAGGCTACAAACGCCTGGAGCCGGGCGGTGAAGTACGCCTGCGCGGCAGTTACGTGATTCGTGCCGACGAAGCGATCAAAGACGTAGACGGCAACATCGTCGAGCTGCGGTGCTCGTACGACCCGGACACCCTCGGTAAAAACCCGGAAGGTCGCAAGGTCAAAGGCGTGATCCATTGGGTGCCGGCAGCGGCCAGCATCGAATGCGAAGTGCGCCTGTACGACCGCCTGTTCCGCTCGCCGAATCCGGAGAAAGCGGAAGAGGGCAAAAGCTTCCTCGACAACATCAACCCCGATTCGCTGCAAGTGCTCACCGGCTGCCGCGCCGAGCCGTCGCTGGCCCAGGCCAAGCCGGAAGACCGCTTCCAGTTCGAGCGCGAGGGTTACTTCTGCGCCGATATCAAAGACTCGCAACCTGGCCGGCCGGTGTTCAACCGCACCGTGACCCTGCGCGATTCGTGGGCGTGAGGACATAACGTGCTTTCGATCTACAACACGCTGACCAAAACCAAAGCGCCGTTCAAACCGTTGGACGGCAACAAGGTGCGCATGTACGTGTGCGGCATGACCGTATACGACTACTGCCACCTCGGCCACGGCCGCAGCATGGTGGCGTTCGACCTCATCACCCGCTGGCTGCGTTTCAGCGGCTATGACCTGACGTACGTGCGCAACATCACCGACATCGACGACAAGATCATCAACCGCGCCCGCGAAAACGGGGAGAGCTTCGACGCCCTGACCGCGCGCATGATCGATGCGATGCACGAAGACGAAGCGCGCCTGAACATCAAGAAGCCGGACATGGAGCCGCGCGCCACCGATCATATCGGCGGCATGCACGCGATGATCCAGACCCTGATCGACAAGGGTTACGCCTACGCCCCCGGCAATGGCGACGTGTACTACCGCGTCAACAAGTTCCTCGGGTACGGCAAGCTGTCGCGCAAGAAGGTCGAAGACCTGCGCATCGGCGCCCGTATCGAAGTGGACGAAGCCAAGGAAGACCCGCTGGATTTCGTGCTGTGGAAAGGCGTGAAACCCGGCGAGCCGAGTTGGGAATCGCCATGGGGCGCGGGCCGTCCGGGCTGGCATATCGAATGCTCGGTGATGTCCACCTGCTGCCTGGGTGACACCTTCGACATTCACGGCGGCGGCAACGACCTGGAATTTCCGCACCACGAAAACGAGATTGCCCAGAGCGAGGCGGCCACCGGCCAGCCATACGCCAACGCCTGGATGCACTGCGGCATGATCCGTATCAATGGCGAGAAGATGTCGAAGTCATTGAACAACTTCTTCACCATTCGCGACGTGCTGGAAAAGTATCAGCCTGAAGTGGTGCGCTACCTGTTGGTATCGAGCCACTACCGCAGCTCGATCAACTATTCCGAAGACAACCTCAAAGAAGCCAAGGGCGCGCTCGAGCGTTTCTACCACGCGCTCAGGGGCTTGCCAGCGGTGCCGGCGGCGGGCGGTGAGGCATTCGTTGAACGCTTTAGCGCCGCCATGAACGACGACTTCGGCACACCAGAAGCGTGCGCCGTGTTGTTCGAGATGGTGCGCGAGATCAACCGTCTGCGTGACAGCGACAGCCAGACCGCCGCCGGTTTGGCAGCGCGTTTGAAAGAACTGGCCAGCGTGCTTGGCGTATTGCAAATGGAGCCGGACGACTTCCTGCGTGCCGGCGCCGAAGGCAAAGTGGACGCTGCGCAAGTAGACGCCTTGATCGCCGCGCGCCTGCAAGCGCGTGCCGACAAGAACTGGGGCGAATCCGACCGTATCCGCGACCAGCTCACCGCCATGGGCGTGGTGCTGGAAGACGGCAAGGGCGGCACCACCTGGCGCTTGGCGGATTGATCGTTAGCGCATAACAAAAAACCCGCCGATTGGCGGGTTTTTTGTGGGTGATGATGGATCGAGAGCCTCCAATCAATCCGCCGTCGTTCCCGCGTAGGCGGGAACCCAGACTATCCCGGCGTACATTTCGGGTAGATCGTGTCGCTTACCACAACCCAACCGTGTAACTCACAATCAACCGGTTCTCATCCAGGTCATTGCCAAAGTTCGACCGCGCTGTGGCGTTGCGCCATTTCACGCCGAGGTTTTTCAACGGGCCGTCCTGGAACACGTAGGCGATGTCCATGTTGCGTTCCCATTCCTTGCCGTCGTTGTCGCCACCCGCGCGCTCCACATCGTCGCCGTTCAGGTAGCGGGTCATAAACGTCAGGCCGGGAAGGCCGATCGCGGCAAAGTTGTAGTCGTAGCGCAGCTGCCAGGATTTTTCGTCTTTGTTTGCAAAGTCGCCGATCTGCACGTAGTTGACCAGGAACGGATCGGTGACGTTGACGTAGGCAAACCCGGTGTCGCCGCTCATGCGTTGATAGCCGGCGCCAAAGGCGTGGCCGCCGAGGCTGTAGGTGAACATGGCGCCCAAGGCGTTGTTATCGACATTACTGCTGCCGTCGTCGCGGGAGCGGGCGTAGCGGATGTCGGATTTCAGCGACTGTTTGTCCGCCAGCGGCAGCACGTGGGTGAGGTTGACGATGTGCTGTTTATAGAACTCGTCCAGGTTGCCGTAGCTGTAGGCGGTGGTGAGCTGGTCGTTCCATTTGTAGCTGCCAGAGGCGAAGTTGAATTCATCGCTTGTCAGCCCGGCCGTGGCGACGATGTTGCGCCGGCCGCCGCCGTTGATGACCATTTCTTCGTAGTCCGACGAGTCGCGGTAGTTCACGCGTTTGAGTTGCCCCGCGTCCAGGGTCAGGTTGTCGATGTCCAGCGAGTTGAGCTGGCCGCCCTGGAAAATCTGCGGCAGCAGGCGCGAGTCGTTGGCTTGCAACACCGGCACCTTGGGCATCAGCGCGCCGACTTTCAACGTGGTTTTCGAGGCTTTCAGTTTTGCCGTGACGCCCAGGTCGCCGTAGGTGTCTTGCGCCTCGCCGGTGTCGCGGTCTACTTGCAACAGGCCGGTGCCGGTGCGGCCACGGCCGGAATCCAGTTTCACCCCCAGCGTGCCCAACGCGTCGACGCCAACGCCAACGGTGCCGTCGGTATAGCCCGATTCATAGCGCAGCAAAAAGCCCTGCGCCCATTCTTCAGACTTGCTGCGAAATTCGCCGGGTTTGCCGGTGACGCCGGGCGGGTTGGGGCTGCCGTCCTGGCGATAGTCGCGGTTCATGTAGAAGTTGCGCAGCTCCAGGCTGGCTTTGCTGTCTTTGATGAAGTCTGCGTAGGCAAGCGTGGGAAGGGTTAGCGAAGCGCCAACGGTAGCCAGGGCTACAGCGTGGGGAGGTGAGCTTTGCTCATTATTGTTTTCTCCTCGTGTGCGGATCGGTCGGTGGTTGTGTGACCGTTTTGTGACCGCGTGTGAATCTAAGCACGGAGAAATCAATAGCGCCTTTTAGACCTTAGTCGGCCGGGCGCTGGGGCCAAGTCGAGGCGCCGTTTCGTCCGCCCGCTAAGCCGCATGCTAGGGCTTCTGCTATAGGGTTTTTCCCAAATAGCCGTAGGACCATCGGTCGGCCTCGTGGCGAATTGCCCTCAACTTTTGCCAAACGGTGTCGTCAACCTTGCAGATGTCTCGTCGAGGAAAACGACCATGGCTACTTCATCTGCTGCTTTTCTGCCGACCAACCTGCGCACTGGAAATGTGGGCGCTTCGTCCGCTGGCGCCGGCGCCATCGACCCGCAGAAAACCTTGGCCAATCGTCTGGCCGACCGACTGGGCCTCAAGCCCGGTGACCTGAACGACAAAGCCAGTAACTACACGCCCGACAAAGTGGCCGACCGCATTCTCGGCTTCGTGGAGGGCGGTATCAAAAGCAAAGCGGCCTCTGGCGCCGACAACGCCGAGCTGCAAGACATGCTTGAGCAAGCGCGCAAGGGCATCGAAAAAGGCTTCGCTGAGGCGAAGAAAATTCTCGATGGGCTGGGTGTGCTGGGCGGCAAGGTCGCTGCCGACATTGAAGAAACCTACAGCAAAATCACCGCTGGTTTGGACAAGCTCGGCGAAAGCCTGGGCGTGCCTGCTAGCGGCACCGCACCGGGTGAAAGCACCTCGATTACCGGCGACTACAGCGACCGCAATTACCAGGCGCAGGCGCAGAGCTTCGACATGAGCCTGACCACGCTGGACGGCGATAAAGTGCGCATTCTGGCCGCCAATGCGTCGTCCAGCGAAAGCACTAAATCTGCAGATGGCTCATCGACCAAAACCATGCAGGTGGCCGGCTATTCGGTGGAGGTGGACGGCGACCTGAATGAAGAGGAAATGGCTTCGCTGAAGGACTTGTTCAGCAAGGTTTCCGATATCTCTGACAAGTTCTATTCCGGCGATCTGCAAGGTGCCTTCGACCAGGCGGTGAAGCTGGACATCAACGGCACGCAACTGGCGAGCATGTCGCTGAACATGACCACCGCCAGCGTGCGCGCGACAGAAACCTACGGCTCGGTCGCCGGCGGCAGCAAAGCCGGGGCCAGCAACAGTGCGCTCAACGACTACGCCAAGAGCCTGGTGGACGGCCTGCAGACGGCCAGCAGCTTGTCGGATAACCCGGCGAAGGTCATGTCGGACCTGCTCAAAGGCGCGTTCAGTCTGGATGATCGCTTCGACCAAGAAGATCTGGACAAGGCGCAAACGCTCAACGACCGCCTGCTTGACGGCCTCAAAGGCTTGATCACCCCGCAAGCGCAAAGCACCACCGCGACCGCCGCTGCCAGCGGTCAGTGACTCGGCTAAACTGCGCCTCATGTTTTTTTATGAGGCGTAGTCATGCTTCCCGAATGCCAACTTTTCGGCACCTTAGGCTGTCATCTCTGTGAGCTGGCCGAGGCGCTGCTGATGCCGTTTGTTGAACACGGTTTGCTGGTGGAACTGATCGACATCGGTGACGACGAAGCGCAGGTGGAAATCTACGGCCTGCGCATTCCGGTGCTGCGCCGTTGCGACACCGGCGCGGAGTTGAACTGGCCGTTCGATGCCGACCAGATTGTCGCCTTTCTTCAGTAAGCGTTAGTCGTCGCGCGACTCGCCGCGACGGCGAGGAGAGGCGGGCGTGTCCTGAAAGACCTCGGCCACTTCGCAAGCCATTTTCTCGGTGGGCATCGGGCCGGCCACTTGCTCGCCAGCGGCCGAACACACCCACCAATTGCCGGCGCCGATCTGCTTAATCACATAACCGTTTACGGTTTTTTCCGCGCTCATTGTTTGCTCTCTTTTAAGAAAAAAGTGGCTGGCTGCACAGCATCCAGTAAAGGCTAAAACGCGGCCAATAAAAAACCCGCCAAGAGGGCGGGTTTTTCAGGGATTGGTCGGAGAGACAGGATTCGAACCTGCGACCTTCTCGTCCCGAACGAGACGCGCTACCAAGCTGCGCTACACTCCGAATGAGGCCAGATTTTACTGAAAAAGTTTTAGCGCACAAGGGGTTAGGCGGAAATTTTTCTCGGTCGCGCTAGCCCCTTTTTTTTGGCTTGAGGCGAGCCTCAAAGTTCCTTGACCGTGCGTACCTGGTCTTTGTTGACCTTGGTGCGCTTGCCGTCCAACTGCTCGAATTCATAGAAACCGGAGTCGCTGTCGTACTCGGGTTGGTCAACGGTTTGAATCTCGCGACCATCGTTCAACGTGATCACCGACGGCGACGAACAGCCGGCAAGGGCAACAAGGCCAGCGGCCAAAACAAAGGCGGGAATGATCCGCTGTTTCATGGGTTTTCTCCGGTGTGTGCAGACCGATGTCTGCGCATAGGGTTCATGCTTTTTTTACCAAGCATGAGACGCAAGCGAAGCGGCCAAGTTCAGTGGTGCAGACCAACTTGTAGCAGCGACTTTAGTCGCGATGGCGTTTACTCGGTTTTCCAAGAGAACACCTTTTCCAGGGATCGCTGTGACCTGCGCAGGTTTCGTAGGAGCGAGCTTGCTCGCGAAGCTTTTCACGATCACAAGCTTCGCGAGCAAGCTCGCTCCTACGAGTGTTCCGAACCTGTCTGGCGTTCCGTGCGCGCCAGCAACTCAGGCGTATTCAAATTCGCCAAACGCTGGTCGTCCTCGGCCAAATCCAAATACACCGCGCCTTGCGTCTCAAACGCCTGCCTTGGGCTGCGCTTGCCCGCTTGCCATGCTTGTTCAACACCAGCGGCGATAGCGCAGGGCACCACGCTAAACAGCGGTTCCCATTGCTCACCACGTCGCAGCATCAGCGGTTTTTGCTGTTCATACGCCGCCACACGCATGGCTTGAATCAGCGCGCCATCAACCAGCGGCGCATCGCAGGGCAACACCAGCAACCAATCGTGTTTGGCCACCGCCAGGCCCGCGCGAATGCCGGCCAGCGGGCCGCAAAAGTCCGGGCTGTCGTCGCTGACCATTTGATCGGCATAAGGCGCGTAGGCGGCGTGGTTGCGGTTGCAGGAAATAATCAGGTCGTCCGTGAGCGGCCGGGTGACGGCGTGCAAATGGGCGATCAATGGCTGGTTGCGCCAGTGCACCAGGCCCTTGTCCTGGCCGCCCATGCGCTGGCCACGGCCACCGGCTAACAGCAGAACGGAACAGGCGGGCAGGGTCGGCAAATCGGTCATGCAGGCTTCCGGCGCGAGAGAGGCGAGGGCTGTGATATAAACACCGACCTGCCTCCCCCACAACCGGATTTGAGCCTATGAACACCAAGGCTGATGCACCCTTTGTGCCCCTGAATATTGCCGTTCTCACCGTCAGCGACACCCGCTCGCTGGAAACCGACACCTCGGGTCAGCTATTTGTCGACCGCCTCACCGCCGCCGGCCATAACCTCGCCGCCCGTGTGCTGCTTAAAGATGATCTGTACAAAATTCGCGCCCAAGTCGCCACCTGGATTGCCGAAGACACCGTGCAAGTCGTGTTGATTACTGGCGGCACCGGCTTCACCGGCCGCGACAGCACGCCGGAAGCGGTGGCGTGTTTGCTGGACAAACAGGTCGACGGGTTCGGCGAACTGTTCCGGCAGATCTCCGTGCCGGATATTGGCACCTCGACGATTCAATCCCGCGCGCTGGCCGGGTTGGCCAATGGCACCTTGGTCTGCTGCCTGCCTGGCTCGACCAATGCCTGCCGCACCGGCTGGGACGGCATCCTCGCCGAACAGCTGGATAACCGTCATCGCCCGTGCAATTTCGTGCCGCACCTGAAACAGGCCGCGCCGTGCGAGACGCGCGGATGAGTGAGGGCAAACGCAGCGCGCTGCTGCCGGTCGAGCAGGCGCTGGAGCGCTTGCTGACGCTGGCCGAAACCACGCCCATCAAAGACACCGAGCGCGTGGCGCTGGCCGACGCCCACGGCCGTGTATTGGCCGAACCGCTGATCGCCACCCTGGATTTACCGCCCTGGCCCAACAGCGCCATGGACGGTTACGCCCTGCGCCTAAGCGAGTGGCAAGGTGAGCCCTTGGCGGTAAGCCAACGCATTTTTGCCGGCACGGCGCCGCAACCGCTGCAGGCCGGCACCTGCGCGCGGATTTTCACCGGCGCCCCGGTGCCGGCGGGTGCCGATGTGGTGGAAATGCAGGAAAACGCCGAGGTGCTGGAAGACGGCCGCGTGCGCTTTACCGAGCCGCTGAAAGTCGGCCAGAACATCCGCCCGCAAGGCCAGGAAACGCGAGTCGGCGAGACGGTTCTGGTCGCCGGCACGCGCTTGAATGCAATCAAACTCGGACTGTGCGCCACCCTTGGCGTGGCGGAAATCAGCGTGGTTCGCCGTCCTCGTGTGGCCGTGTTGTCGACCGGCGACGAACTGATCGAGCCCGGCCAGCCCCTTGGCCCTGGGCAAATCTACAACAGCAACCGCACGTTGCTTTGCCAATGGCTACGCCAGGTGGGTTGCGAGGTCGTTGACGGCGGCATTTTGCCGGACAACCTTGAGCAAACCCGCGAGCGCCTCGGCGGTTTTGACCGGGTGGACCTGATTCTGTCTACCGGCGGCGTGTCGGTGGGCGAGGCGGATTTCCTCGGCCATGCCTTGCGCGAAGAAGGCGAACTGACCCTATGGAAGCTGGCGATCAAACCGGGAAAACCGCTGACGTTCGGGCATTTTCGTGGTGTGCCGGTGATTGGTCTGCCGGGTAATCCGGCGTCCACGCTGGTGACCTTTGCGTTGCTGGCGCGGCCGTACCTGTTGCGGCGCATGGGCGTGGTGGATGTGACGCCGCTGCGGTTTCCCGTGCCGGCCGCGTTCGTCTGGCGCACCGCCGGTGAGCGCCGCGAATATCTGCGGGCACGGATTGAAGACGGCAGGGCGGTGCTTTACAGCAACCAGAGTTCGGGTGTGCTGCGCAGTGCGGCGTGGGCTGAAGGGCTGGTGGAAGTGCCCGAAGGGCGGACGCTGGTGGAAGGGGACAGTGTGAATTTTATTCCGTTGAGTGAGGTGTTGAATTAGGGGGCGGGAATGACGGGGTTTTTCTCCATCACCGTCATCCTCGCGAATGCGGGAATGACGGAGGTTTTACAAACCATCACCGTCATCCTCGCGAACGCGGGGATCCAGAATCTCTCGCCGGGCAAAGCAATCGAGGCGATTGGTGATCTATTCCCACGCAGGAAATGTGGCGAACCCGGAACCGCACTTCGGTCCGAAACTCTAGATTCCGAATTGTCGGACCACCGCCTTCGCGGGAATGACGGAGTTTTATTCAATCATCACCGTCATTCCCGCGCAGGCGGGAATCCAGAATCTCTCGCCGGGCAAAGCAACCGAGGCAATCCTTCATCCCTTCCGATGCCGCTCCCGATACTCCCCCGGCGTAATCCCAGTCCAGCCTTTAAAGCTGCGATGAAACGACCGTGATTCGGTAAACCCCAGGTAGTACGCAATGTCCTGCACCGGCAAGGTGCTGCGTGTCAGGTAATGCTCGGCCAGCTCCTGGCGCAACTGGTCGAGAATTTCCTGGTAGCTGGTACCCGCCAGTTGCAAATGCCGTTGCAGGGTGCGCACGGTCATGTCGAATTTTTCGGCCACCCGCTCCTTGCGCGGCAGCCCATCTTTGAGCAGCAAGCGCAGGGCGTTTTTCACCCGCAGCGGCAGCGGCTCGCCTTCGTCCAGCCCGGCCATCAGGGTCAGGGCGTGTTCTTCCAAGGTGCGCAGCAAGTTGGAATCGGCCTGGCGCAGCGGCACGTGGAGGTACTCCATCGGCACCAGCAGGGCGTTGACCGGCTGTTCGAAGTGCACCGGGCAGCCGAACACGCGTTCGTACTCGGCCAACTCGGTGCCTGGCGGCTGCGGATGCTCGAACCACACCGCTTGGGGCGAGCGGTCCATGTCGGCGATCCAGCGCGCGTAAAGCAGCCAGGATGTCAGCACGTTTTCGACCATATGCCGACGGATTTCAGCCGGCTGGTGTCGGCAACTCCAAATCAGCCGCAGGTGGTCGCCCGCCGGTTCCAGGCGGCTGACGCCCATGTCGCCCACCAATTTTTCGTACGGCACGATGCGGCTCATGGCTTCGCCCAGCGTCGCGCAGTTCATGGTGATGTAGCCCAGCACGCTCCACGACCCCGGCTGAGTAAAGTGCCCGGCATGCAGCCCGAACAGCGGGTCGCCGGATTCACGCAGTAAATGCTCGAGGAGTTTTTCGTGGGCTTCGCTGGGCAGACGCCGGCTGTTGTCGTCGAGGTCGTTGGCGGTCAGGCCGGCAGCAGCGAGCGCGGCGGACGTGTCCACGCCCAAGTGCTCGGCGTGGCGCAGGTATTTCAGCAGGGCGGGAACGGAGGTGTAGCCAAGTGCTTGCATGGCGTTTTTCTTGTTCTAGTGGACTGTCTTGATTGGCCACTTTGGCTGTCCTGTTTCGACAGTGATCTTCGTCAGCGGCTGGCTAGTATAGGCAGCCAGATCACGTGAAACCTACTGACCTTCGCTCGCTACGGTTTCACCCGATCTGGAGATCAATTCGAAACTGGCACAAGGAGACAGCAATGCGGCGTTGGAACGGTTGGGGTGACGAGGCCACAGTGGTCGAGCTGCCGGCACATGGCGGCGCGTTTCTGGCTGAGTTGATCGGCCCCGGGCAGCCACTGCCGGATGCCACACTGGCGCAGGTGCTGGCCCAGGTGCCCGTCTCGCGCCTGGCCATTCATCCGTTGGTGAGCACCGATGCTGAAACCCGCGTGCGCCACGCCCGTGGCCAAAGCCTGCCGGATTGGCTGGCCATGCGCGAAGGCCGCTTCGAGGTGTTTCCCGACGGCGTTGCCTTCCCGGAAACCCCGGCGCAAATTCGCGAGCTGCTCGCCTGGGCAGCGGCCCACGACGTGCTGGTGATTCCCTACGGCGGCGGCACCTCGGTAGCCGGGCATATCAACCCGCAAGCCAGCGACAAAGCGGTGCTCACCTTGTCGCTGGAGCGCATGAGTCGCCTGCTGGAGCTGGACGAGCAGAGCCTGATCGCCACTTTCGGCCCCGGGGCCAATGGCCCGCAGGTGGAAAGCCAGTTGCGCGCGCGCGGTTATACGCTCGGCCATTTCCCGCAGTCGTGGGAGCTTTCGACGCTCGGCGGGTGGGTGGCCAGCCGTTCCAGCGGCCAGCAGTCGTTGCGCTATGGGCGCATTGAGCAGTTGTTCGCCGGCGGGACGATGGAAACCTTCGCCGGCACTTTGCAGATTCCGACCTTTCCAGCCTCGGCCGCCGGCCCGGATCTGCGCGAGATGGTGCTGGGCTCGGAAGGGCGCTTCGGGGTGATTTCCTCGGTGCAGGTGCGCGTTACCCAACTGGCCGCCGAAGAAAAGTTCTATGCCGTGTTCCTGCCGTCCTGGCAGCAGGCGCTGGAGGCGATTCGCACCTTGGGGCAGGCGCGGGTGCCGCTGTCGATGCTGCGCCTGTCCAACGCCATCGAGACCAAAACCCAGCTGGCACTTGCCGGCCACCCCGAGCAAATCGCCTGGCTGGAGAAATACCTGGCCCTGCGCGGCGCTCGCGAGGGCAAGTGCATGCTGACCTTTGGCGTCACTGGTAACCGCGCGCAGAACGCGCTGTCGCTGAAGCAGGCGAAAAAGCTGTTGAAGGGTTTCGGCGGTGTGTTCACCGGCACCTTGCTTGGGAAGAAATGGGCGCAGGGGCGTTTTCGCTTTCCGTACCTGCGCGAAGGTTTGTGGCAGGCCGGCTATGCCGTCGACACGCTGGAAACCGCGACCGACTGGGCCAATGTCGACAGCCTGCTAAACAAAATCGAAGCCAGCCTGCGCGGCGGGCTGACGGATGAAGGCGAGCAGGTGCATGTGTTCACTCACCTGTCCCATGTGTATGGCGAAGGTTCGAGCATCTACACCACCTACGTCTTTCGCCCCGGTAACGACTACGCCACCACCCACGCGCGTTGGCAAAAGCTCAAGCACCTGGCCAGCAGCACCGTGGTGAATAACCGCGGCACCATCAGCCATCAACATGGCGTTGGGCGTGACCATGCGCCGTATTTGCCGGTGGAGAAGGGCGAGCTGGGCATCGCCGCGTTGCAGGCCATGGCCAACCATTTCGACCCCGACCAACGCTTGAATCCGGGCGTATTGCTGAAATGACCATGGCCACGTGGAATGCTACCTGGCGCGCCTCGGCCTTGAATGAGCTGGCCGCGCGCGAGTGGGATGTGATTGTGGTCGGCGGCGGCATCAGCGGCGCCGGCATTTTGCGCGAGGCGGCGCGGCGCGGTTGGCGCTGCCTGCTGATTGAGCAGCGCGACTTTGCCTGGGGCACGTCCAGTCGCTCGTCGAAGATGGTCCACGGCGGGCTGCGGTATATCGCCAAAGGCCAGTTCAAACTGACTCGCGACTCCGTGCACGAGCGCCAACGCTTGCTGGGCGAGGCGCCGGGTTTGGTCGAGCCGCTCAGCTTTGTGATGCCGCATTACCACGGCCAATTTCCTGGCCCAACAGTGTTCGGTGGCTTGCTGCGGGTGTACGACGCGCTGGCTGGCAAACGCAACCATCAGTTTTTTAGCAAAGACGAGCTGAGCTACCTGGCGCCCGGTTTGAAAAACGACGCGCTACAGGGCGGCACACGTTTTTACGATGCCGTAACCGACGACGCGCGCCTGGTGATGCGCGTGCTTGGCGAAGCGCGGGCCGACGGCGCCGAAGCGCTAAACGGTCTGAAGGTGCTGGAGCTGACCCGCGTGGATGGCCGTGTGGTGGGCCTTACGGCTGAAGATGGCGAGAGCGGTCAGCACGTGCGCTTCAAGGCCGGCGTGGTGGCGCAGGCCACGGGCGCCTGGGCCGACCGGTTGCGCAGCACGCACACCGACGAGCACATCCGCCCGCTGCGCGGCAGTCACTTGCTGGTGCCGGCCTGGCGCTTGCCGGTGGCCCACGCCTTCAGCTTTATGCATGCCAGCGATCGGCGTCCGGTGTTTGTTTTTCCGTGGGAAGGCGCCACGGTCATTGGTACCACCGACCTCGACCACGGCGACGACATCGACCAGGAAGCGCGCATCAGCGCAGCGGAAGTCGACTACTTGCTAAGCGCTTGCACCCAGCAATTCCCCCACGCGGCCATCGGCGCAGGTGACGTGTTGTCGACCTGGGCCGGCGTGCGCCCGGTGGTCACCAGCGGCGCGGGCAGCCTGAAGCCGTCGGATGAAAAGCGCGAGCATGTGCTGTGGACCGAACCGGGCGCCGTGACGCTCGCGGGCGGCAAGCTCACCACCTTTCGCTTGTTGGCCTTGGAAGTGCTGCATGCCTGCGCGTCCATGTTAGGCAAAACCATCAGCGATACCGGCAGTGCGGTGTTTCGCCCTGTGCCGAACGTGGCGCTGAGCGGGCTGAGCGCTACGCAACAGCGGCGTCTGGTCGGTCGCTACGGTTGCCAGTTGCCGCTGCTGCAGCCGCTGCTGGAGCAGCTCGGCAGCGAAAGCGTGGGCGCCACCGACACGTTGTGGGCGGAGCTGGCATTCGCGGCTGAGCACGAACTGGTTCTGCATCTGGATGACTTGCTCCTGCGGCGCACGCGGCTGGGTTTGCTGCTGGCCAACGGCGGCGCCGCGTTTTTACCGCGCATTCAGCAGGTCTGCCAAGCGCGCCTAGGCTGGAACGATGAGCGCTGGCAGCAGGAACAGCAGCAGTACCTGAGCCTATGGCAGCGCTGCTACAGCCTGCCGGCACAAGAACAATAAAAGGCCCGAGCCATGAGCGAAAAAAGTTACCTGCTGGCCATCGATAACGGCACCCAGAGCGTGCGCGCCTTGCTGTTTGATTTGCAGGGCAATCTGCTCGGCAAGGGCAAGGTCGATTTGCAGGCGTATTACTCCACGCAACCCGGCTGGGCCGAGCAAGATCCCGAGTATTACTGGCAGAGCCTGGGCGAAGCGTGTCGGCTGCTATGGCAACAGGTGGACATCGACAAGCGCCAGATCAAAGGCGTGTCGCTGACCACCCAGCGCGGCACCATCATCACCGTAGACGCCCAAGGCACGCCGCTGCGTCCGGCCATTCTCTGGCTCGACCAACGTCGCGCCGAGGTTCGCGGCGCAATCAAGGGGCCGTGGGGCTGGCTGTTCAAGCTGATTCGCGAAGAGGCCACCGTCGATTACTTCCGCGCCCAGGCCGAGGTGAACTGGCTGGCGCAGCAAGAGCCCGAGCAGTGGGCAAAAACTGACAAGGTGCTGCTGCTCTCGGGCTTTCTCACCCATCGTCTGTGCGGGCGCTTTGTCGATTCGGTGGCCTGCTGCGTGGGTTACTTGCCGTTCGATTACAAACGTCTGAAATGGGCTGGGCGCCGTGACTGGAAGTGGCAGGCGATGCCGGTGCGTGAGCAGCAATTGCCGGCGCTGGTGAAACCGGGTGAACGGCTGGGCGTGATCAGCGCCGAGGCCAGCCGCCACACCGGCATTCCCGCAGGTTTGCCGCTGATTGCCGCGGGCGCCGACAAAGCCTGTGAGGTGCTGGGGGCGGGTGGGGTGGAGCCGAGCACGGCGTGTTTGTCGTATGGCACCACGGCGACCATCAACACCACGCGGCGCACCTACCTGGAAACGGTGCCGTTGATCCCGCCGTTTCCGGCAGCGATTCCCGATCACTTCAATACCGAGGTCATGATTTATCGCGGCTTCTGGATGGTCAGCTGGTTCAAGCAGGAGTTTGGCCTACGCGAGATGCAGCGCGCCAAGGAGCTGGGTGTTGAACCCGAGGCGTTGTTCGACGAACTGGTGAACAGCGTGCCGGCCGGCTCCATGGGCCTGATGTTGCAACCGTACTGGACGCCCGGCATCCGTGAGCCGGGGCTGGAGGCCAAGGGCTCGATCATCGGCTTTGGCGACGTGCACACCCGCGCGCACATTTACCGCGCCATTCTCGAAGGGCTGGCGTATGCGTTGCGCCAGGGTAAGGAGCAGATCGAGAAGCGCTCGGGCAGCAAAATCACCCGTCTGCGCGTATCGGGCGGCGGTTCGCAAAGTGATGCGGCCATGCAGCTGACGGCGGATATTTTCGGCCTGCCCGCCGAGCGCCCGCACGTTTACGAAACCTCGGGGCTGGGCGCGGCTATCGATTGTGCCGTGGGGCTGGGCCTGCACCGGGACTTTCCCACCGCCATCGCCGCCATGACCCGCGTGGGCCGTGTGTTCGAGCCCAACCCGTCGGCGCAACGAATCTATGAACGCTTGTACCGCGAGGTGTACCAACGGATGTATAAGCAACTCAAACCGTTGTACCAAAGCATTCGAAGCATCACCGGCTACCCGTCCTAGGCGTGTCACAGCGACGTCGTCACGCCTCGGTGGCCGGTGTAGGGTTGGCGGGCCACTAAAGGATTGATTGATGAACGAGCGCAAAGCCTTACTGATTCTGCACGGCAAACAAGCCCTCAACGAAGACGTGCGCGCCGCCGTACAAGCCCAGCGCGACGCCGGCTGGGAATTGGCCGTGCGGGTGACGTGGGAGGGCGGTGACGCCCAGCGTCTGGTGGGCGAAGCGTTGGCGGCCGGTTACCCGACGATCATCGCCGGCGGCGGCGACGGCACCCTGCGCGACGTGGCCGAAGCCATGGCCCTGGCCGACAGCGACGCCAGCCTGGCGCTGTTGCCGCTGGGCACCGCCAACGACTTCGCCCGTGCCGCCGGCGTGCCGCTGGTGCCGCTCGAAGCGTTGGCGTTGCTGGACGAGGAGGCGCTGCCTATCGATATGGGTGAGGTCGACGGGCAGCTATTCCTGAATATGGCCACGGGCGGCTTCGGCTCAAAAATCACCGCGAATACGCCGGAAGAACTCAAACGCGTATTGGGCGGGGCGGCGTATTTGCTCACCGGGCTGACGCGGTTCTCCGACGTGCATGCTGCGTTCGGTCGCTTCAAAGGTCCGGACTTTTCCTGGGAAGGCGACTTTCTGGCCCTGGGCATCGGCAACGGTCGCCAGGCCGGCGGCGGCCATATGCTCTGCCCGCAGGCATGCGTGAACGATGGCCTGCTGGACATCTGCATCGTGCCGGCGCCGCAAGACGTCGTCGGCACCCTGGGCACGTTGCTGTCGGGCGGCATCCTTGGGCTGGAGAGCGTGTCGATCAATGCGCGCCTGCCCTGGATCGAAGTCGAAACGCCCGAAGGGCTCGACCTCAACCTCGACGGCGAGCCGCTGGAAAGCCGGGCGCTGCGCTTCAGTGCCCGGCCGGCGGCATTGCGCGTGCACCTGCCGCCGGGTTCACCGCTGTTGGGCCAGGCACTGCTACCCTGATTAGAGGTCGTGGACGCGCCCATCAAGGCGGCGCAGACTCGGCGCTGTGCTGGTGCTTGCAGTGATGGCACGGCATGATGGCACTCCCTTGGCTCGGACACATTTCAGTTGTGTCACATGCAGCCGATAAGGTTGCAAGCAACAGCTAGACTCGACAGACACGACAGGAGCACAGCATGGCCGGCATTCTCGACTCAGTGGACCAACGCACCCAGCTAGTGGGTGAGAACCGCCTGGAAATTCTGATGTTCCGCCTGGCAGGTCGGCAGCTTTTCGCCATCAACGTGTTCAAGGTGCAGGAAGTTTTGCAAATGCCAAAACTGACCCTGATGCCGCACCGTCATCCGTTCGTGTGCGGCGTCGTCAGCCTGCGCGGCCAGACGCTTCCCGTCATCGACCTGTCCCAAGCCATCGGCATGCGTCCCATCGTGCCGGATGAGCGCAGCACCATCATCGTTACCGAATACAACCGCTCCGTTCAGGCGTTCCTGGTCGGCGGCGTTGACCGCATTCTCAACCTCAATTGGGATTCCATCCTGCCGCCGCCGGGTGGCGCGGGTCGCCAGCACTACCTGACGGCCATCACCAAGGTGGAAGAGCAGTTGGTGGAAATCATCGACGTGGAAAAAGTGCTGGCCGAAATCGTGCCGTATAACGCCACCATTACCGGCGACCGCCTGACCGACCCGGTGCTGGAAAAAGCCCGTGGCCGTGAAGTGCTGCTGGTGGATGACTCCAGCGTCGCCCTGGCGCAGCTGCGCGATACCTTGTCCCAGCTCGGCCTCAAGCTGCATGTGGCCACCGACGGCTTGAAAGGCCTCAATCAGCTGAAAAAGTGGGCCGATGAAGGCCACGTGATGACTGACAAGCTGCTGATGATCTTCACCGACGCCGAAATGCCAGAAATGGACGGCTACCGCCTGACCACCGAAATTCGCAACGACCCGCGTTTGAAAGACCTTTACGTGGTGCTGCATACCTCGCTGTCGGGCAGCTTCAACGAAGCGATGGTGAAGAAAGTGGGCTGCGATAATTTCCTGTCCAAGTTCCAGCCGGACAAGTTGGTGGACGTCATTCGCGAGCGGTTAATGCTCGACGAGTAACGATTTGCTGCGCGTCGGCCCTCCGGCGTTAAAAAGCCCTGCTGAAATGCTCATTGGCTACAGCCAACTCCGCTTTCAGCAGGGCTTTTTGCCTTGGATGGCTCTAGCTCGCTAAATCGTTAGAACGTAGCGAACGGCTTTCCCGGGCTCGGCCATTGCGATTAGCCGCGATGCTTTCTGCCTCTTGAGCGCCACCCCACCCATTCCGTATAACGGTCGCCTGTGCCTCCTTTCAGGACCTCGTTATGCGTCTCTCCGCGCTCTACCGCTTTCCGTTGAAATCCGCCATTGGCGAAAGCCTGCCGCGCGCGCAGATCGATAGCATCGGCATGGTCGGGGACCGTCGCTGGATGTTGGTGGACGCCAGCAACGGGCGGTTTTTCACGCAGCGGGCGATGGCGCATATGTCGCAGCTCTCAGCATTATGGAACGCCCAGGGCGGCCTGACGCTGAACGCCGAAGGTTTCCCCGCGCTGGATGTGCCGGTGCCCGGCCGGGACGCCGAGGTGCGCGGCGCGTTTATCTGGAGCGACAACATGGTGGTGCCGGATGCCGGCGACGAAGCGGCGGATTGGCTCAGTCGCTTTCTCGGCAAAGCCTGCCGCCTAGTCCATGTGCCAGTGGAACGCGCGCGCGATATTCCGGGCAGTCTCGGGCCAACGGAGAAAGTGGGTTTTCCCGATGGCTTTCCATTGCTGCTGATTGGTCAGGCTTCGTTGGACGATTTGTCCGCCCGTGTCGGCCGCCCGCTGGAGATGCTGCGCTTTCGCACCAATCTGGTGGTGGAAGGCAGCGAGCCCTACGCCGAAGACACTTGGAAGCGCATCCGCATCGGCACCACAGAGTTTCGCGTGGTGAAAGGCTGCACCCGCTGCATCATGACCACCATCGACCCGCAAACCGGCCAGCGCAGCCCGGACCGCGAACCGCTCACCACCCTGAAAACCTACCGCGAGCGTGAAGGCGAAGTGTATTTCGGGCAAAACCTGATTAATGAAGGGGCTGGGGAGATTGCGGTGGGGATGGATGTAGAGGTGTTGGAGTAGCTCGCGGCGCTTCGCTCGGGCTGGTTGGTTGCCTTCGAGATTCTGGATCCCCGCCTGCGCGGGGATGACGGCGTGGCGTTGGAGTGTGGGAGCGGCTTTAGCCGCGATGCTGTTGGTCCGAAGAGCATCGCGGCTGAAGCCGCTCCTACAGGCGCGCCGATTTATTGATCGTCAAAGAACCGCTCATGCCAATCAACCAGCGGCTGTGGCGCGTTGAGTTTGAAGCCGTAGATCACGGCGTACGACAGCACGTTTTGCACGTACTGGCGGGTCTCGTCGAACGGGATGGTTTCCACCCACACGTCATACGCCAAGTGGTTCGAGCCTTTCAGCCATTGGCGCACGCGCCCGGGGCCGGCGTTGTAAGCAGCGGAGGCGAGTACGCGGTTGCCGTTAAATTGGCCATGTACCTGACTCAGGTACGCCGCGCCCAGTTGCACGTTTTTGTCCGGATCCAGCAATTGCTGCGGGGCAAACGGGATGCTGAATTTGCGTGCGGTTTCTTTGGCCGTGGCCGGCATCAGTTGCATCAGCCCGCTGGCGCCCACGCCGGAACGGGCGTCGTCCATAAACGCGCTTTCCTGGCGCGTAATCGCAAACACCCAACTCGAATGCAGGCCGCGCACTTTGGCCTCGCGCACCAAGGTATTGCGGTGCGCCATGGGGAAGCGCACGTCCAGGTCGTCCCAGTACTGCGCTTGGCTGATGGTGCGAATGGCCGGGAAGTACCACTGTTTCTCGTAGGCCAAGCGCGCTTGCGCCACCAGTTCGTCACGGCTGAACAAGCGGCTGACGTGGTACCACTCGCGGCGCCCGTCGACGATCTGGCCGCGATCATGGAATTCCAGCGCACGGCGAATGCCCGGTGTGTTGCGCACTTTTTGCACGAGCTTCGGATCAAGCAGCAGCGGCTTGTTGGTCAACTGGTATGGCGTCTTTAATTGATCGGCGGCCATAAAGCCGTAGAAGTCGCGCTCTTTCGACACCGGTTGGTAGAGCACCAGCGCGCCGGGATTATTTGGCTCGGCCAGTTGCTGGCTACGCGCCTGCCAGTAGCGCCAGCGGTTGGTGTTGGCCAGATCAGCCGGCATGCGGCGGATCAGCTGGTTGGCTTCGCCCCAACGGCCCAGGCGCAGCAGCAGACGCGCACGCCATTCGGTGACGGTGTTGTCGCGCAGCTCCGGGTCGTATTGGGTCATGATCGGCAGGGCGCGATCATCAAAGCTTTTCGCCAGGGTCAGGCCGATTTCGCGGGCGATGGCCACTTTTTCTTCCATCGAAAACGGCAAGCGCTGGGCGTAATCGTTAAGCAGGCTGATGGCTTTTTCCGGCTCTTGCTTGGCCAAACGGCGCAGGCCAATGCTGACCACATCGGCCATGGTCTGGCTGGGCGGGGCGAAGCGGCCAGTCTGGGTCAGCATGGTCGGCTTTTGCGCCACGTCGATCATCAGTTTGCCATGGGGTGCAAGCGTGGTCAGCGTCTGGGTCAGGTGGGTGGCCAGGCTGTAATTACGGGCTTGCACGGCGAGCTTGAGGCGTTTCCAACGCATGGTTTCGGTGAGCTGGCCGGCGTTGGCCCACATGTTGAACAGCGGCTCGCAGGCGTCGGGCTGCGACTTGCCCACCAGCCAGAGTTTCTCCGCGCTGGCGTAGCCTTCGGCGGTCAGGCCATGGATGAGCTGGTACTGGCCGTTGAGGCAGTCCAGTTCGGTGAAGTTCATTTTCGGGTCGTAGTACTTAACGAACGGCTTCCAGTCGCCACGCTCCGCCAGCCAGCGCAACCAGCGCAATTTCATCCAGTTGGCTTGCGGCAGGTCGCCATGCTCGGCCAGAAATTTCTCGATCTCGGCATTGCTGGCGCTTTTCAGCCGGGCGGTCAATTCGTCGTAGGCCAGGTATGGCTCAAGCGGATAGTCGGACAGGGCGTTGGCGTACATCCGATACGGGCCGCTGTCGCCTTTGGCGAGCGCGCGTTTGGCCTCGTCATAAAACAAGCGCTGCTGCGCCAGGCTGGTGGCCGCAGAGGCGGTGAGGGTGACCGAGGAGAGAAGCAGGCAGGAAAACAGGCAGAGCAGACGACCGCGCATGACACTTCCGAGCTGAAAATTCTGAAAGGCGCGCCGATGACTGGGCGCTCAAGTTGGGTAGCTTAGCCTTTTGCCGGGCGGTCGAGAAAGCGAAAGCACCATGTGCCTGTCGGGAGGTTTTGTGGGAGCGACTTCAGTCGCGATGCTTTTGCCAAGGCGTTTGCAGCAATCGCGGCTGAAGCCGCTCCCACAGAGACCGCTTGCGCAAAAAAATGCCACCCGGCCAGGGGCGCAACTCGGTAGAATGCGCGCCCAGTTTTGCCAACGCCAAAAGCGTGTGGCGAAGAGATTTCCAGCGGCTGTCGTGCATCGCGCCACGGCCGCAGCTATTCCCTCGAGGCGACCATGCTGCTCAAGTTCACTGATGTTTCCCTGGCCTATGGCGCACTGCCGCTGCTGGACAAGATTTCCTGGCAGATCGCCCGAGGCGAGCGGGTGTGCATCATTGGCCGCAACGGCACGGGTAAATCCAGCCTGTTGCGTATCGTCAAAGGCGACCGTGTGCCGGACGACGGCAGCGTATGGCGCGCCCCCGGTCTGAAAATCGGCGAGCTGCCGCAGGAACTGCCGGTGGCCGATGGCCGTACCGTGTTCGACGTGGTGGCCGAGGGCCTAGATGGCGTTGGCGCGCTGCTCGCCGAATACCATCACCTGAGCATGAACATCGTCACCGACGAAGACCTCAACAAGCTCATGCACGTGCAGCAAGAACTCGAAGCCAAAGATGGCTGGCGCTTGCAGCAATTGGTCGACAGCACCTTGAGCCGCCTGCAATTGCCGGCTGACAAAACCTTGGCCGAACTGTCCGGCGGCTGGCGTCGCCGCGTGCTGCTGGCGCAGGCGCTGGTGTCCGAGCCGGACTTGCTGCTGCTCGATGAACCGACCAACCACCTGGACATTGGCGCCATCGCCTGGTTGGAAGACGCCCTCAAAGACTTCCAGGGCGCCGTGCTGTTTATCACCCACGACCGTTCCTTCCTGCAAAACCTGGCGACGCGCATTCTCGAGCTCGACCGTGGCGGCCTGATCGACTGGAACGGCGACTACGCCAGCTTCCTGGAGCACAAAGAACAGCAACTGGCGGCCGAAGAAACCGCCAACGCGTTGTTCGATAAGCGTCTGGCCCAGGAAGAAGTGTGGATTCGTCAGGGCATCAAAGCCCGTCGCACCCGTAACGAAGGCCGCGTTCGCGCCTTGAAAGCGTTGCGCGTTGAGCGCAGCGAACGTCGCGAGCGCACCGGCAAAGCGAATATTCAGTTGGATACTTCGGAGAAGTCCGGCAAGCAGGTGATGGTGCTGGACAACGTCAGCTTCGCCCACGCTGGCGGTCCGATGTTGATCAAGGACTTTTCCATGGTGCTTCAGCGCCAGGACCGTATCGGCCTGCTCGGCGCCAACGGCACCGGCAAGACCACCTTGCTCAAGCTGATGCTGGATGACCTGCAACCGACCCAGGGCAAAGTGGAAGTGGGCACGCGTTTGGAGGTGGCGTACTTCGACCAGTTGCGCCATCAGCTGGATCTGGAAAAAACCGTGATCGATAACGTCGCCGAAGGCCGCGACTTTATCGAAATCGACGGCCAGAACCGCCACGTGCTCAGTTACCTCGGTGATTTCCTGTTCAGCCCGCAGCGCGCCCGTACGCCGGTAAAAGCGCTGTCCGGTGGTGAGCGTGCGCGTCTGTTGCTGGCTAAGCTGTTCAGCAAGCCAGCCAACTTGCTGGTGCTGGACGAACCCACCAACGACCTCGACGTGGAAACCCTGGAGCTGCTGGAAGAAGTGCTGTCCAACTTCGCCGGCACCGTGTTGATGGTCAGCCACGACCGGGCATTCCTCGACAACGTGGTCACCAGCACGCTGGTGTTCGAAGGCGAAGGCAAGGTGCGCGAATACGTGGGCGGTTATCAGGACTGGTTGCGCCAAGGCGGATCGCCGCGTTTGCTCGGCGTGGGCGAGAGCAAGTCGGGCAAACCGGAAACCACGGCGCCCGCGCCTAGCGCTGCTGCGCCGGCTGCCGCACCGGCGCAAGAGCCTGCGAAAAAGAAATTGAGCTACAAGCTGCAACGCGAGCTGGAAAGCCTGCCGGGTCTGATTGACGCGCAGGAAGCCAAGATCGCGCAGGTTAATGAAGAAATTGCCGGGCCGACCTTTTACCAACGCCCAGCCGCCGAAACCGCGGCGGTGTTGGCCAAGCTGGAAACGCTGCAGCAAGAACTGGACGCGCTGTTGGAGCGCTGGGCAGAGCTGGACGCCTGATCTGTTTGTCGGAGACCTGAATGGCCATCGAGTACCGGATTTCCCTCGACGATAGTCACGAGTTTGGCTATCGCATCGAGCTCGACCGCGAGTACGACCAGGAGCGCGCACTGTTGGCGCCGGCCTGGACGCGGCTCGAGTATCACCAATGCAGCAACTGCCCGCTCAAGCGCGAGCAGTACAGCCACTGCCCGGCGGCTGTGGATTTGCATCGGGTGATCGAGGATTTCCAAGGCTTGCCAGCGTTCCAGAAAGCCCACTTCTGGGTACGCACACCGGAGCGCGAATACAGCAAGCAAGTCGGCCTGGAGGAGGGCTTGCGCGCCTTGCTGGGGCTGATCATGCCGACCAGCGCCTGCCCGGTGCTGAGCAAGCTCAAGCCGATGGCGTTCAACCATTTGCCGTTTGCCAATAACCAGGAATTTATTCTGCGCGCGGTGTCGCTGTACTTGTCGCGCCAGTACTTCAACTTTCGCGAAGGGCGGCATGCGGATTGGGAATTGAAGGGCTTGGTGCGGCTGTTCCAGCAATTGCAGCTGGTCAATCAGGCGTTTTGGCAGCGCATTCACGACGTGTGCGAAGGCGACTCGAACCTGAAGGCGTTCCTGACGTTTTTCTCGATGTCGACCAGCATCACCCACTCGCTGGAAACCCAGTTGCAGAAGATTCGGCCGATGGTGATGAGCGCGGGGGATTTGCCGGAGTAACTAAACATCCAGCACCGTCGTCCCCGCGTAGGCGGGGACCCAGAATAGTCGGTGTTACACGCAATGAGCGTACGCCTCGATATTCTGGATTCCCGCCTTCGCGGGAATGACGGTGAGTAATTTATTCCGGTTTCTTCAATCGCACGGCCAGCACGTCACACGGCGCGCCGTGCAGCACGTCATTGGCGGTGGAGCCTAGTAGCAACGCCAGGCCGTGACGGCCGTGACTGCCCACGACGATCAGATCAGCGCCTTGCTCGGCGGCCAGGCGGTGGATTTCCTGGCGCGGTTGGCCGTAGACCAGGTGGCGGCTCTCAGTGCCCAACTCGGGATATTTGGCGGAGTAACTGTCGAGCCGCTCGCGGGCCTGTTCGAATTGCTGTTGTTGCAGGGTGGACAAGTCCATCGGTACGTCGCCACCAAAGGCCATGGCCATCGGTTCGACAATATGCACCAGCGACAGCTTGGCCTGGCTGGCGGTGGCGAGCGCATAAGCGCGCTTCATCACCGGGTCGCATTCTTCGGAAAGATCCAAGGCAACCAGAATGTGCTGATAGGGCATGACGGTGACTCCTCCTGAGGCGAATGATCAAAGTATGGCTGTGATTGTTAGCTAAATGCAGCACTTTTAATGGTGAGATTTAACGTATGACCGTGTGGATCGTGGTGCTGCTTATTGCCGTTGTGCTGAGCCCGTTGGCCTGGCTGCGCCCCTCGCGGCGTCAGCAAGGGCGTATGGCCATTCGCATGGCCGCGCGCAGTCAGGGGCTGGGGATGCAGTTGTCGCGTCAGGAGTGGCCGCACTGGCTGCCCGAAGAGCCGCCCAGCCCGTGCCCGCAATACCACCGCGCCCGCCGCCGAGGGGCGAGCGATAGCTGGTGTTATTGGCAAATGAGCGCGGGAAATTGGGTAAACCAATGGCGTGAGCCCTGCACCGACGCCGCGCTGCTGCCGCATCTGCACACGCTGCCGGCCGACGTTTATAAAGTCGAAGCAACGACGCAAATGATTTCCCTGTGCTGGGGCGAAGCGGGTGACGTGCAAGGCGTCGAGCCCGTAGCGGCGGTGTTGAAGGCGCTGGCCTGACGCACTCGCCCTTGTAGGAGCCAGCTTGCTGGCGAACCCTGCGGCCACCCGTCTCGAAAGGCGTTTACACGGTTCGCCAGCAAGCTGGCTCCTACGGTTTGGAAACGCGATAAAAAAAGCCCGAAAACATATTCGGGCTGGGTTGGCCAGGCAGGCCGGAAATTCGGGTGCTGTGGTCAAAGCTTAGCGGCCAGGTACTGTGCCGAAACTCCTTCCAAACCATCGATAATGCTGTCTGAGTACTTACTGACCACGAAAGGTACCGAGTTCTCGTTGTAATTTTTCAGCGATTTTTCGATGTAGCGCCATTTGGTGTTGATGCCGTTCAGCGATTCGCGGATTTGCGCGGTGTTTTGCGGCGACTGCTCAAGCGTGGTGAGCTTGCCGGCAAACTGGGTGACCAGATCGTCAATGTTCTGTTCGTCTCCCGCAGCACTGCCAATAAAAGTGCCGCCCACCGAGGCGCTGCGCGAAGCATAGTCCACCGCGATCGCTTGCATGAGCAAACTTTGTTCGCGGCTCTGTTGAGTCATCGGTGGCACGATCTGGCCGCTTTCTTGTTGGATTTTTCCGTACAGCTCATTGCTCAGCGCCATCAGCTGCTGATTGCGCGTGGCCAGGTCGGCAACGGGCTGCAGGTCGGTGAAACCCTGGGTTTTCATTGCGGTGGTGAGGTTTTTCAGTTCGCTTTCATACGCGCTGAGCTGCTGGGCGAGTTGAGCGCGCATGGCTTTGGAGGCGTCGCCAGGAAGGTCGGTCAGTTCGGCTAGTCGCGCATTGGCGTTCTGCACCGACTCCTCAATCAAGCGCGCATAGCGCTGATCGCCGTCCATGCTGTTGTACATGTAGAAGTCACCCAAACTTTTCTGCGCAGCCAGGCGCAACTGATGCAGCTTGAGCAGCGCGTCGGTTCCGGCGGCGGGGGTGGCGGCATTGACGCCAAGCGGGAGAAGGGCGGTCAGTACGAGGCTCAGCAGTATGGCAAGCGGACGGCTCGTCATGGTTACTCCGTGGGGCTTCATTGTTTTTGTTTTTGTCACGCGTTGGCAGCGTGTTGGGGCGACTGTACCTGCGCCGTTTGGCTTTTACTAGCGCCCACCGACATCACAATGATGGCATTCCCTGACATCACCGTAAGCGCGTTCTAGAGCAGTTGGAATGTTTTCCCTGACGGCACGGTCGATATTTCCTCACAACGTAAGAGGAAATATCGCTCCAATTGACAAGCGCAATCTTTTCTACGAAGGTGTGCGCACCCGAATCAAACGGGCGTATGAATCAAGTGTTTGCTTTGTGCAGCACGGTTCATAGGCCGCCCGAATATCGCGTCGGCGGGTGTGTCAGGCTGTTCGAGACTATTCTCGACGGTCCTGCTGCGGACCAGTCCGCTGCTTGGCGTCCGACGTGTACGTTCAGCTTCCATACCGTGGAGATCAGTTGATGATTTACGAAGGTAAAGCCATCACGGTTAAGGCTCTTGAGAGTGGCATCGTCGAATTGCAATTCGACCTCAAGGGTGAGTCCGTCAACAAATTCAACCGTCTCACACTGGCCGAACTGCGCCAGGCCGTGGACGCCATCAAGGCCGACGCGTCTGTTAAAGGCGTAATTGTCAGCAGCGGCAAAGACGTGTTCATCGTCGGCGCCGACATCACCGAGTTCGTCGACAACTTCAAAATGTCCGACGAAGAACTGGTAGCCGGCAACCTTGAAGCCAACAAAATCTTCAGTGATTTCGAAGACCTTGGCGTTCCGACCGTTGCAGCCATCAATGGCATCGCATTGGGCGGCGGTTTTGAAATGTGCTTGGCTGCGGATTACCGCGTCATCGCTAGCAGCGCCAAAGTCGGCCTGCCAGAAGTCAAACTGGGCATCTACCCGGGTTTCGGCGGCACCGTTCGTCTGCCGCGTGTTATCGGTACCGATAACGCCATTGAGTGGATTGCTGGCGGTAAAGAAAACCGCGCAGAAGACGCCCTGAAAGCAGGCGCTGTCGATGCCGTAGTCGCTCCTGAAAAACTGCAAGCAGCCGCTCTGGACCTGATCAAGCGCGCCATTTCTGGCGAGCTGGATTACAAGGCGAAGCGTCAGCCGAAGCTGGAAAAAATCAAGCTCAACGCTATCGAGCAAATGATGGCCTTCGAAACCGCCAAAGGTTTCGTGGCCGGTCAAGCTGGCCCTAACTACCCGGCGCCGGTTGAAGCGATCAAAACCATCCAGAAGGCGGCCAACTTCGGTCGTGACAAAGCCCTGGAAGCAGAAGCCGCCGGTTTCGTGAAACTGGCCAAAACTTCTGCCTCGCAGAGCCTGGTTGGCCTGTTCCTGAACGATCAGGAACTGAAGAAAAAAGCCAAAGCGTACGACGCTGTCGCCAAAGACGTGAAACTGGCCGCCGTACTCGGCGCCGGCATCATGGGTGGCGGTATCGCTTACCAGTCGGCCGTCAAAGGCACGCCGATCCTGATGAAAGATATCCGCGAAGAGGGTATCCAGATGGGTTTGGCCGAGGCGTCCAAACTGCTGGGCAGCCGCGTCGCAAAAGGTCGTCTGACAGCAGCCAAAATGGCTGAGGCACTGACTGCCATCCGCCCAACCATGTCCTACGGCGACTTCGGTCACGTCGACATCGTGGTTGAAGCTGTGGTCGAAAACCCGAAGGTTAAGCAAGCCGTGCTGGCCGAAGTGGAAGCCGTGGTTAAGGAAGACGCCATTCTGGCTTCCAACACCTCGACGATCTCCATCAGCCTGCTGGCCAAGGCGCTCAAGCGTCCTGAGAACTTCGTTGGCATGCACTTCTTCAACCCGGTGCACATGATGCCGCTGGTTGAAGTGATTCGTGGCGAGAAGTCCAGCGAAGTGGCTGTGGCCACCACCGTTGCCTACGCCAAGAAAATGGGCAAGAGCCCGATCGTGGTCAATGACTGCCCAGGCTTCCTGGTCAACCGCGTGCTGTTCCCGTACTTCGGCGGCTTCTCCAAGCTGATCAGCGCTGGCGTCGACTTCGTGCGTATCGACAAAGTCATGGAGAAATTCGGCTGGCCCATGGGTCCGGCTTACCTCTCCGACGTAGTCGGCATCGACACCGGCCACCACGGCCGTGACGTAATGGCTGAAGGCTTCCCGGACCGTATGGCTGTTGAAGGTCGTACCGCGGTAGACGTGATGTACGAAGCCAACCGCCTGGGCCAGAAGAACGGCAAAGGTTTCTACGCCTACGAGATGGACAAGCGCGGCAAGCCGAAGAAAGTGACCGACCCGGTTGCCTACGAAGTGCTCAAGCCCGTTATCACCGAACAGCGTGAAGTGACTGACGAAGACATCATCAATTTCATGATGATTCCGCTGTGCCTGGAAACCGTTCGTTGCCTGGAAGACGGCATTGTCGAAACCGCAGCTGAAGCCGACATGGGCTTGATCTACGGCATCGGCTTCCCTCCCTTCCGTGGTGGTGCACTGCGTTACATCGATTCCATCGGTGTAGCCGAGTTCGTCGCCCTGGCTGACAAATACGCCGACCTGGGCGCGCTGTACCACCCCACCGCGAAGCTGCGTGAGATGGCCGCCAACGGCCAGAGCTTCTTCGGTTAAGCGCGTAACGCATAGAGCGAGAGTGAATTTATGAGCCTGAATCCAAGAGACGTGGTGATTGTCGACTTCGGTCGCACCCCGATGGGTCGTTCCAAAGGCGGCATGCACCGCAACACCCGCGCAGAGACCATGTCTGCGCAACTGATTACCGGCGTGCTGGCACGCAACCCGAAGCTGGATCCAGCTGAAGTGGAAGACGTGATCTGGGGCTGCGTAAACCAGACCCTGGAACAAGGTTGGAACATCGCGCGCATGGCGTCGCTGATGACCCCGATCCCGCACACCAGCGCTGCACAAACCGTCAGCCGCCTGTGCGGTTCGTCGATGAGCGCATTGCACACCGCCGCTCAGGCGATCATGACCGGCAACGGTGACGTGTTCGTTATCGGTGGCGTGGAGCACATGGGCCACGTCGGCATGATGCACGGCGTGGATCCAAACCCGCACCTGTCCCTGTACGCCGCCAAGGCCTCGGGCATGATGGGTTTGACCGCTGAAATGCTCGGCAAAATGCACGGTATCAGCCGTGAAGCGCAGGACGCATTCGGTGAGCGTTCCCACCGTTTGGCCCACAAGGCCACCGTCGAAGGCAAGTTCAAGGATGAAATCATCCCGATGCAAGGCTACGACGAGAACGGCTTCCTGAAGGTGTTCGACTACGACGAAACCATTCGTCCGGAAACCACCGTCGAAAGCCTGGCCGCATTGAAGCCCGCGTTCAACCCGAAAGGCGGCACCGTAACTGCCGGTACTTCGTCGCAAATCACCGATGGTGCTTCGTGCATGATCGTGATGTCTGCCCAACGCGCTCAAGACCTCGGCATTCAGCCGATGGCCGTGATCCGTTCGATGGCAGTTGCGGGCGTTGACCCGGCAATCATGGGTTACGGTCCAGTACCGTCGACCCAGAAAGCGCTGAAACGCGCCGGTCTGACCATCAACGACATTGACTTCTTCGAGCTCAACGAAGCTTTCGCCGCACAGGCCCTGCCAGTGCTGAAAGACTTGAAAGTGCTCGACAAGATGGACGAGAAGGTTAACCTGCACGGCGGCGCCATCGCCCTGGGTCACCCGTTCGGCTGCTCTGGTGCGCGCATTTCCGGCACCTTGCTGAACGTGATGAAGCAAAATGGCGGTACCTTTGGCGTGTCGACCATGTGCGTCGGCCTCGGCCAAGGCATCACCACCGTCTTCGAACGCATCTAAGGGAACGCTCGGCAACGAGCGGACTCCACATGCGAGGCGGTGAACAACCGGGGCCCTGTGCCCCGGTTTTTATTTTTGTCAGACCACGCTTTTATTTTTTACCGACATGAGGAAGCTTTGATGCACGTACAACCCGGCCTCTATCGTCATTACAAAGGTCCCGAGTACCGCGTGTTCGGTGTCGCGCGGCACTCCGAGACCGAAGAGGAGGTGGTCGTGTACCAGGCGTTATACGGCGAGTACGGCCTTTGGGTGCGACCGCTGAGCATGTTTACCTCCACCGTCGAAGTGGACGGCGCGACTATGCTGCGCTTTGCTCTGATCGAGGCCGAACCGGATCGCTTTGTGCGGCCTTGAGCTGGCATCAGACGTGATCCGCCCTTGACCTCGGCTTAGTCGCCACTATATATAGCGGTGCCGCGAAAGGCGGCCCCCGCCATTCAGTTCTCACATTCAGGAAATTTCCGATCCATGGGCAAATCGCTGGTCATCGTGGAATCCCCGGCCAAGGCCAAGACCATCAACAAGTATTTGGGCAACCAGTACGTGGTGAAGTCGAGCATCGGCCATATCCGTGACCTGCCTACCAGCGGTTCGGCCAGTGCAGCCAAAGAGCCAGTCAAACGGGGCAAGGCTGCTGCAGCCGAAGCGCCGGTGCTGAGCGCCAAGGACAAAGCCAAGCGCCAACTGGTGGCGCGTATGGGCGTCGATCCGGAGCATGGTTGGAAAGCCAAGTACGAAATTCTTCCTGGCAAGGAAAAGGTCGTCGAAGAGCTGCGCCGTCTCGCCAAAGATGCTGACACCATCTATCTCGCAACCGACTTGGACCGCGAGGGGGAAGCCATTGCATGGCACCTGCGCGAAGCCATCGGCGGCGACGACAGCCGCTACAAGCGCGTGGTGTTCAACGAGATCACCAAGAAGGCCATTCAGGAAGCGTTCTCCAAGCCGGGCGAGTTGGACATCAACCGCGTCAACGCTCAGCAAGCACGGCGCTTCCTCGACCGTGTTGTGGGTTACATGGTTTCGCCGCTGCTGTGGGCAAAAATCGCCCGTGGCCTGTCCGCTGGCCGCGTGCAGTCGGTTGCCGTGAAACTGGTGGTGGAGCGTGAGCGCGAAATCCGTGCGTTCAACCCTGAAGAATATTGGGAAATTCACGCTGACCTGGGCACCGCTAAAGGCGCGAACGTCCGCTTTGAAGTGGCCCGCGAAAACGGCGAAGCGTTTAAGCCGCTGAACAAGCAGCAAGCCGATGCCGCGCTGGCCAAGCTGAAAAGCTCCAGCTACAGCATCGTCAAACGCGAAGACAAACCGACCAGCAGCAAGCCGTTGGCACCGTTCATCACGTCCACCTTGCAGCAGGCCGCGAGCAACCGCCTGGGCTTCGGCGTGAAGAAAACCATGATGATGGCCCAGCGTCTGTACGAGGCTGGCTACATCACTTATATGCGTACCGACTCGACCAACCTCTCGGCCGATGCCGTGACCATGGTTCGCGATTTCATCGAAGGCGAGTTCGGCAAGAAATACCTGCCGGCCAAGCCGAACGTGTACAGCAGCAAGGAAGGCGCCCAGGAAGCGCACGAAGCGATTCGTCCTTCTGACGTCAACCTCAAGCCGACCCAGCTGTCGGGCATGGAGCGCGACGCCGAGCGTTTGTACGAACTGATCTGGCGCCAATTCGTGGCCTGCCAGATGCCACCGGCCGAATACCTGTCCACCACCGTCAGCGTCAAAGCCAGCGAATTCGAACTGCGCGCCAAGGGCCGCATCCTCAAGTTCGACGGTTACACCCGCGCCATGCCGCAAATCAGCAAGCCCGGCGATGACGATGTGCTGCCCGACATGAGTGAAGGCGAAGCGCTGAAGCTGATCCAGCTTGATCCGAGCCAACACTTCACCAAGCCGCCGGCACGCTACTCCGAAGCCAGCCTGGTTAAAGAGATGGAAAAACGTGGCATCGGTCGTCCTTCGACCTACGCAGCGATCATCTCCACCATCCAGGAACGCGGCTATGTGGCGTTGCACAACCGTCGTTTCTACTCGGAAAAGATGGGCGACATCGTTACTGAACGCCTGAGCGAAAGTTTCTCCAACCTGATGGACTATGGCTTCACCGCCGGCATGGAAGAGAACCTTGACGACGTCGCCCAGGGCGAGCGCGAGTGGAAAAACGTGCTCGATGAGTTCTACGGCGACTTCAAGAAAAAACTCGAAGTGGCCTCGGAAAGCGACAACGGCATGCGCGCCAACCAGCCGACGCCTACCGATATCGCCTGCCGCGAGTGCGGCCGGCCGATGATGATTCGCACGGCCTCGACCGGCGTGTTCCTCGGTTGTTCGGGCTACAGCCTGCCGCCGAAAGAGCGCTGCAAATCGACCATCAACCTGATTCCCGGCGACGAAATCGCCGCTGATGACGAAGGCGAGTCGGAATCGCTGGTTCTGCTGGGCAAACACCGTTGCCCGATCTGCAGCACCGCGATGGATGCTTATCTGCTGGACGAATCCCGCAAGCTGCACATCTGTGGCAACAACCCGGATTGCGCCGGCTACGAGATCGAGCAGGGCAGCTACCGCATCAAAGGCTACGAAGGGCCGAGCCTGGAGTGCGACAAGTGCGGCAGCCAGATGCAACTGAAGACCGGCCGTTTCGGCAAGTTCTTCGGCTGCACCAACCCCGAGTGCAAGAACACCCGCAAATTGCTGCGCAGCGGCGAGCCAGCACCACCCAAAATGGACGCGGTGAAAATGCCGGAGCTCAAGTGCGAGAAGGTGAACGACACCTACGTACTGCGCGACGGCGCCAGCGGCTTGTTCCTTGCCGCCAGCCAGTTCCCGAAAAACCGCGAAACCCGCGCGCCGTTGGTGCTGGAGTTGATCCCGCATAAAGACGAGATTGATCCGAAGTACCACTTCCTGATGTCGGCGCCGAAGAAAGACCCGGATGGTCGTCCCGCGGTCGTACGCTACAGTCGCAAGACCAAAGAGCAGTACGTGCAAACCGAAGTGGAAGGCAAGCCGACTGGCTGGCGTGCGTTCTACGACGGCAATGCCTGGAAAGTCGAAGACAAGCGTTAATCTCTAGCACGCGCGCCAGTTTCGGCTGGCGCGCGTATGGTGAGTCTGTCTGCCGTGGAGGGTGCCGCAATGGCCCATGAACTCTATACCCGCACCAATCAAAAACTATTCTTCGCCGGTTTGTCGCTGGAAGCCTGGCGTCGTGCCGAGGAAGGCCAGGCGGTTAACGCACCGGCGCTGATTCTGGCTGAGCGCGAGGCGTGCCTGTTTCATCTATATGGCGCGCTGCTCGGTCTGTGCCACGAAGTGGCCGGCTATTACCGCTTCGATGAGGTCAACGTGCCTCGCGTTGAAGCAATTCTGATGCCGGCAGTGTTGAACGCTACGCCGAGCCCGGAATTGGCGGAGCTGGTGGAATTGGCCCAGCAGTCGGAAACCTGGCTCGCGCAAATGGTCAGCGCCTACCAGGCATTGTTCCTGCCGCCCAAAGCGCCCGCGAAGGCCAAAGTGGACCCGACGCTACCGTTGATCGAAGCGTACAGCCTGGATGAAGAGCAGCCGCTGCTGCCTCGAGCCGAACTGGAAAGCTGGCGTCAGCACCTGAAAACCCTGGCTTTGCGCTTTCGGGAAACCTTGAGCGAGTGCTGAGTTTTTCTGGCCGTTGCGTCAAGTGAATGGATGGCTGGGCTAGGGAGAGGGCCGACGGGCTGATACACTGCCGGCCTCACGTGGAGATTTAAGTTTATGCCTACATCCTTTCTAGAAATTGTCGAGTTGCCCGACGGGCGAATTGCCCTGCGTCGCGCCGAGGATGAAGAGGCGTTGGTGGTATTGGATTTCTCGGCGGATGCGAAGGCATTCCTTCAAGGCCACCACGTTGAAGTGGCCAAAGCCATGCTCAACGTCGGCGTACAAATGGCCGGCCGCTTGGCAGAAGGCGACTTTGAAAAAGACGAAGGCCCGCGCGTTCTGCACTGATTGCTGAGCCGAACCCAGCCCCATAAAAAAAGGCACCTGATCAGGTGCCTTTTTTTATGAGGTTGGGAACGAAGCGCATGCAGGTGGGTTGATCAGGGACTGCGCGGGTAAAACATCGCGGCTATTCGAAAAGCCGCCCAGTCGCCGCTACAAAATATCGCACGTTGAAAACCCAGCGGTTGGCTTACCCAGTGCGGCGCAGTCCAACCCAGTCCAGCAGACGTCCACTAGCCCAAGCTGATGTTCAAGCTCTGCGCTTTACCGGTGCGCGCTGCCGTGGCGAGCTGGTCGCGGGCAGGGCGGTGCAGCGGATGCAGCCAGCTCACCACCGTGTGGCTGCGGCCCAGTCGCAGCGCTTCGCAGGCCAGCTCCAGCGGGCTTTGCCCCGAGCGCGGTTGCAGCAACAAAATGCGTTCGCGGTTCAGGCCAGCATCGCGCAGCCAGGCTTGAGTAAGGCTGGCAGGCGGGGCGATCAAGGTCAGCCAGCGAGCGTCTTGCTCTTGGCTCAGTTCGCGCAGGATCGGTGCCAGCAGGTGCAGGCAGTTTCCGGCAGCGCCACGCAGCGACAGTTCGCTGAATGTCTCTGGTTCTGGCTCTTCGAACCAACCGGTTTCAACGATATCGGTCAACAACGGCGCCGACGATTGCGTCAGGAAGGCGTCGAACAATGGCAGTTGGGAACGGTCCAGCGCTTGTGGGAACTGCATACAGCCTCCTCAGCGGCGAATAACGCCGACACTCAATCCTTCGATCACCAGATCCTGTTCGGTCAGGTCGATCTCGATGGGGGCAAACTCGGGGTTTTCGGCGATCAACCAGACCTTATCGCCTTCACGCTTGAAGCGTTTCACCGTCACCTCATCGTCGATGCGTGCCACCACAATCTGGCCGTTGCGGGCCTGTTGGGTGGTGTGCACGGCTAGCAGATCGCCGTCGAGGATGCCGACGTCTTTCATACTCATGCCGCGTACACGCAACAGATAGTCGGCGCGAGGGTGGAAAAACTCGGGGTTTATACGGCAAGATTCCTCGACATGCTGCTGCGCCAGAATGGGCGCACCGGCTGCGACGCGTCCGATGATGGGCAGGCCCGTTTCTTCGTCGCTGCTCGGTTCGAAACCGGGAATGCGAATGCCACGGGAAGCGCCGGGCGTCATCTCGATAGCGCCTTTACGCGCCAGGGCCTTCAGGTGTTCTTCCGCAGCATTGGGCGATTTGAACCCAAGCTGTTGCGCGATTTCAGCGCGGGTGGGCGGGTAACCGTTGTCTTCAAGGCATTGCTTGATGAAGGCGAGAATCTCGGCTTGGCGTGGCGTGAGTTTGAGCATGTCCGGTCTCTGTCTTTTTATACAGTGACTGGGATTATATACAGTGATCGGCGCTTGGCAATGCTTCTGTGCGTTGCGGGTGCAAAGTTTCTCCTTTCATTAGAGAAATTCGTAGGCGAAAGTGATAGTTACAGCGCAACGTGACTGCTCAGCCAAATTACGGTTACTGCGACTTGACAACTTCACCGCTTGAAACGTATGTTTCAAACAAGTGTTTGTCAGGTGATTCCCATGGCTCAGTCAGAAACAGTCGAACGCATTCTGGATGCCGCAGAGCAGCTCTTTGCGGAAAAAGGCTTTGCCGAGACATCTCTTCGTTTGATCACCAGTAAAGCTGGGGTCAACCTGGCCGCTGTGAATTACCACTTCGGTTCCAAGAAAGCGCTGATTCAAGCGGTGTTCTCCCGCTTCCTCGGTCCGTTCTGCGCCAGCCTTGAGCGCGAGCTGGACCGCCGCCAAGCCAAGCCTGAGAGCAAAGCCAGCCTTGAAGAGCTGCTGGAAATGCTGGTGGAGCAAGCCCTGGCGGTGAAGCCGCGCAGTGGCAATGACCTGTCGATTTTCATGCGTCTGTTGGGCCTGGCTTTCAGTCAGAGCCAAGGCCATTTGCGTCGTTATCTGGAAGACATGTACGGCAAGGTGTTCCGTCGCTATATGCAGCTGGTTCACGAAGCGGCGCCGCGTATTCCGCCGATTGAGCTGTTCTGGCGCGTGCATTTCATGCTCGGCGCGGCGGCGTTCAGCATGTCGGGCATCAAGGCGCTGCGGGCGATTGCCGAGACCGATTTCGGCGTGAGCACCTCCATCGAGCAGGTCATGCGCTTGATGGTGCCTTTCCTTGCCGCTGGCATGCGCTCGGAAACCGGTGTTACCGACGACGCCCTGGCCAGCGCCCAGCTGCGCCCGCGAACCAAAACTTCCGCGTCGGCGCCCCAGCCGAGCAAGGTATAAAACCGGCAAATCGCCTGCTGCCAGCAGCGGGCGTGATCGGCTAAGCTTGCCGCCCATGACGATCCTCGACTCGCTGCACATTTCCATCGCCGACCAGCTGCTCTACGGGTTTGCCGCAGGGCGCCTGGTGTTGCGTCTGCCTGTTTCCACCGCACTGAATGGAGCAGGGGAGCAGAACGGTTCGAACTGCACGCCGCGTGGCCTGCACCAGATTCGCGCGAAAATCGGTGATGGTTTGCCCTTGGGCGCGGTGCTGCGGGGTCGGCGCTGGACTCAGGAAATCTGGTCCGCCGAACTTGGCGCGCAATTCCCAGGCCGCGATTGGATCCTCACCCGCATTCTCTGGCTCAGCGGCTGCGAGCCGGGCGTTAATCGCCTCGGCCCGGTCGATACTTTCCGCCGCTACATCTATTTACACGGCACGCCCGACAGCGAGCCCATGGGCGTGCCGCTTTCCCATGGTTGCATTCGCCTGCGCAACACTGATGTGCTGGAACTCTTCGCGCGCGTGCCTCTTCATTGCCCGGTAAAAATTGACGAAGCCGCCTGCCCGCAGTGGGCAACGGCCGCTCTCAGCTAAGGATTTGTTATGACTGTTGGCCTGCAAGGCTCATTGATGCTGGATATCGGCGGCACCTGGCTGACTGCTGAAGACCGCCAGATTCTGCGTCAGCCCGAAGTGGGCGGCCTGATTTTGTTCGCCCGCAACATCGAAGACCCGCGCCAAGTGCGTGAGTTGTCTGCGGCCATTCGTGCCGTGCGCCCGGACCTATTGCTGGCCGTCGACCAAGAGGGCGGGCGCGTCCAGCGTCTGCGCCAAGGCTTTGTGCGCCTGCCGGCCATGCGCGCGGTCGCCGACAACGCCAACGCCGAGCGTCTGGCTGAGCAGTGCGGTTGGCTGATGGCTACTGAGGTGCTGGCGGTAGGGCTCGACCTCAGCTTTGCCCCCGTTCTGGATCTGGATTACCAGCGCAGTGCTGTAGTGGGCAGCCGTTCGTTCGATGGCGATCCAGCCCGTGCCGCGCTGCTGGCGGGCGCCTTTATTCGCGGCATGAACGCCGCCGGCATGGCCGCCACGGGCAAGCATTTTCCCGGCCATGGCTGGGCCGAAGCTGACTCCCACGTGGCCATCCCCGTGGATGAGCGCAGCCTGGACGATATCCGTGCCAATGACCTGCAGCCCTTCGCCCGCCTTAGCAAGCAATTGGCTGCCGTGATGCCCGCCCATGTCATTTACCCGCAAGTAGACGATCAGCCGGCGGGCTTCTCGCGTCGCTGGTTGCAAGAGATTCTGCGCGGCGAATTGCAGTTCGACGGTGTGATTTTCAGCGACGACCTGTCCATGGCCGGTGCACACGTGGTCGGCGATGCCGCCAACCGAATTGAGGCCGCATTGACTGCCGGTTGCGACATGGGCCTGGTGTGCAACGACCGCGCCGCCGCTGAGCTGGCGTTGAGTGCGTTACAGCGCCTGCGCGTAACGCCGCCCACGGGCTTGGCGCGTATGCGTGGCCAAGCCGTTTCCAGCACTGATTACAAACAGAACCCGCGTTGGTTGCAGGCCGTGGGTGAATTGCAAGCGGCACAGCTCATCTAGGCCAGGCCTTCTTTCCCAGGAAATCGACATGACCGTTTTCGCAATTATTGGTGGTACCGGCCTGACCAAACTGGAAGGTCTGACCATCAGCGCCGTGCTGAACATCGAGACGCCCTACGGCGCGCCGTCTGCGCCGATCTTGCGGGGCAATTATGCCGATCGCGAAGTGCTGTTTCTTGCCCGCCACGGTCACCCGCACCGCATTCCACCGCATCAGGTGAACTACCGCGCAAACATTTGGGCGCTCAAACATGCCGGCGCCGACGTGATCGTCGCGGTGAACGCGGTGGGTGGCGTTCATGCCGCCATGGGCACCGGTCATTTTTGCGTGCCGCATCAGATCATCGATTACACCCATGGCCGCGAGCACACCTTCTTTGCCGGTGAGCTGGAGCACGTCACCCACATCGACTTCAGCTACCCCTACAACGACATCCTGCGTGACCAACTGATCGAAGCCTTGGCTGCCGAAGGCGTGGCCTACAGCAGTCACGGCGTGTACGCCTGCACCCAGGGGCCGCGGCTGGAAACCGTGGCGGAAGTGGCGCGCTTGGAGCGCGATGGTGCCGACATCATCGGCATGACCGGTATGCCCGAAGCGGCCCTGGCCCGCGAGTTGGAAATGCCCTATGCCTGTTTGGCCCTGGTGGTGAATCCGGCCGCCGGCAAAAGCCACGCGATCATCACTATGGCTGAGATCGAGCGTGCGCTGGACAACGGCATGGACAAGGTGCGCGCTACGTTAGCGCGCGTATTGGCCGGCTAAGGCGTCGCAGCAGTCGCCCTGTAGGAGCCAGCTTGCTGGCGAAGGTGCGGGCACCGTCTGTAATGTGCGTGTGCGTTGTTCGCCAGCAAGCTGGCTCCTACAGAATCGCGGGATGACGCAAGCCGTCTGCAATGCAGCTAATCTGCAAACAACCCCGCAATATTCCTCAGGTTGTTTGAACGGATGTCAGGGAACCGGCATCCATGCTCTAGCTTTATGACTGGTTCAATCGGAGGACTCGAGATGAACAGTGCCGCAGTTGATGAGCACGCCTTTCGCCGAATGCTGACCCGTAACCTGGCTTTGCCCATAGGTTCGGGCGTCCTGGGTACGGGGCTGTTTATCGCCCTGGTCGCCTACCTGCTGTATGTCCTCAGTTGGGTCGAGCACACGGATCAAGTGATTGCCCAAGCTAATGAAGGGTATCGGCTGACGATCGATCAGCAAGCCGGGCTGCGTGGGTACCTCATTGCTGGTGAAACCGAGGTATTGGCGCCGTATGAAGAGGCGCGTAGCCGAATCGGCAGTCATATGGATGGCCTCAAGCAATTGGTCGCCGACAACCCCGCGCAGCTGGAACGGGTGCGCGATATTCAGGACTTGCAGGAGCGCTGGGCCGTAATGGCCGCCGACCTGATCAAGCAGCGCCAAGCCACCAACGCGCCGCCAGCTTCGGTGAAAGTGGCCGGCGGATCGTTGATGACCGCCATCCGCAAACAATTCGCCGATTTCATTGCCACCGAGCAGCAACTTCGCCATGACCGCAACGAGCGGGCCAGCTTCATGGCGATTCTAACCATCAGCCTGTACGCGATATTCAACCTGTCATTCAGCGGCATTCTGGCGTTTTTCGGCCGGCGTGAATTGGTCCGGCTGTCGCGGTTTTACAGCAGCTTGTTGAAGCAGCGGGAAGTTGTAAACGAGCAGTTGCAGCAGCAGGCCTGGCAGCGCGAAGGCCAATCGCAACTGGCTGAACGCATCATCGGTCAGCCCAACACCGCCTCTATCGGCATGACCGCGCTGACGTTTCTGGGGCATTACCTGGATATGGTTGTCGGCGCGTTTTACGTGCGCCAAGACCACGGCAAATTGGAGCGAGTGGCGGACTACGGTTTTGATGCCGAGCACCAGGCCGCGCCGCAGTCATTCAGCGACGGCACCGGCTTGGTTGGCCAAGTGGCGGTTGAGCGTCGCGCCCGGGTTATACCGGGGCTCAACGCTGGATATTTGAAGGTCAACTCCGGGCTGGGGCAGGACACGCCGATGGCGGTAATGCTCGCGCCGATTCAGAACAATGGTGACGTCAACGGTGTGCTCGAACTGGGCTTTATGCGCGAGCTTAGCGAGCGCGAGCAAACCTTTGTGCAGTCGATTACCGATGGCCTCGGCACGTCCATCGACGTGGCGCGGTATCGCCAGCGCCTGCATGAGTCGCTGCACGAAACCCAACAGCTCAATGAAGAATTGCAGGTTCAGCAGGAGGAGCTGAGAAGCGCCAACGAAGAGCTGGAAGACCAGTCGCGCCTGATTCAGGAGTCGCAGGTCAATCTGGAGCAGCAGCAAGCCGAGTTGGAGCAAACCAACGACCAGCTCAACCAGCAAACCCAGTTCCTCACCCGCCAGCGCGATGAGCTAGACGAGCGCAACCACGCCTTGGCCCAAGCCCGCGCGGAACTGGAACAGCGCGCCGCTGAACTGGAACGCGCCAGCACATACAAATCTGAATTCCTGGCCAACATGTCCCACGAGTTGCGCACGCCGCTGAACAGTTCGCTGATTCTGTCGCGGCTGTTGGCAGACAACGCCAAGGGCAATCTCGACGAACAACAAACCAAGCACGCCGAGCTGATTTATTCCTCCGGCAAAGACCTGCTGGCTTTGATTAACGACATTCTCGACTTGTCGAAAGTCGAGGCCGGGCACCTGGAAATTCGCCCTGAAGAAACCTCGCTGAAACGCTTGGCCGATGGCCTGGAGCGGTTGTTCCAGCCGCAAGCGGCAGAGAAAGGCCTGCACTTCGACGTGCGTGTGGCAAGCGATGCGCCCGTGCATTTTGTCAGCGATGCGCAGCGCGTTGAGCAGGTGGTGAAAAACCTGCTCTCCAACGCCTTCAAATTCACCAAGTCTGGCAGCGTCAGTTTGCGCATCGAACCGGCTGGGGCCGGCGTGGCCTTTGTGGTCAGCGACACGGGCATCGGCATCAGCCCTGAACAACAAGGCGTCATCTTCGAGGCCTTCCGCCAGGCCGATGGCAGCATCAATCGGCACTTCGGTGGCACCGGGTTGGGGCTGTCCATTTCGCGCAATCTCGCCGAGGTCTTAGGCGGGCACATTTCGGTGCAAAGCGAGGCGGGCAAAGGCAGCCAGTTCACACTCTGGCTGCCGCTCAACTATGCCGAGCCGGTGGCGGGGCGCGCGCTCGATGTGGGGCGTCTGTTTATTAACAGCGAGCCTGCGAGGCGGACCGCAGCCAGCGACAGCAACGTTGCCGAAGCCACTCGAAACGAGCCACCGGCCCGCCCGCAAGCGCACTTCCCGGACGACCGCCACAAGCCCGACATGCCCGGCCGCTGCGTGCTGGTGATTGAGGACGAAGTGAAGTTCGCGCAAATTCTGTTCGACCTTGCGCACGAGCTACATTACCGCTGCCTGGTGGCCCACAGCTCAACGGAGGCCTACGAACTGCTGGCCGTTAACCAACCGGACGCCATTTTGCTGGACATGCGCTTGCCCGACGAACCTGGCTTGTCGCTGCTGCAACGCCTGAAAGAAGATCCGCGCACGCGGCATATTCCCGTGCACGTGATTTCCGCCGACGATCGCACCGAACTGGCGCTGCATCTGGGCGCCGTCGGCTATGCGCAAAAGCCGACCACCCGCGAGTCGCTGGTTGAGGTGTTCTCATTGCTTGAGGCGCGCCTGACCCAGAAGGTGCAGAGGCTGCTGATCGTCGAGGGCGACGCCCGGCAGCGCGACAGCATCGCCCAACTGGTTGATGACCTCGACATCGAAGTGACCGCTGTTTCCCATGGTGAGCAGGCCCTGGCGCTGCTGCACCAAACCCCGTTCGATTGCATGGTCATCGACCTGGAACTGCCGGACATGCACGGCAACGAACTGCTGACGCGCATGGCCAACGAGCACATTGACGCCTACCCGCCGGTGATCGTGTATGTGTCTCGCCCGCTCACACGCGGCGAAGAAGAGAGCCTGCGCAAGCATTCGCGGTCGATCATCATCAAAGGTGCACGCTCACCGGAGCGTTTGCTGGACGAAGTGACGCTGTTCCTGCACAAAGTCGAAAGCCCCAACGGCCATTCACGCCGCTCGCCCAACAAGGGTGCCGTGAACCGCGATGAGGTCTTCCAGAATCGCCAGGTGATGGTGGTGGATGACGACATGCGCAACGTTTATGCATTGATCAGTGCATTGGACGAGAAGGGCGTGACCGTCATCAGCGCCGGCAATGGGCAGGAGGCGCTGGACAAGCTCGACGAGAATCCGCACATCGACTTGGTGCTTATGGACGTGATGATGCCGGTAATGGACGGCTACGAGGCGACGCGCCGCATTCGCCAGGATTCGCGCTTTACCAAGCTGCCGATTATTGCCGTGACGGCCAAGGCCATGAAGGACGACCAGGAGCAGTGCTTGAAAGCCGGGGCCAGCGATTACCTGGCCAAACCGCTGGATCTGGAGCGATTGTTTTCGTTGATTCGGGTGTGGTTGCCGAGATCGGATATGGGCTGAGGGTTTGCCGTCCAGCCAACGCCCCAGGCGTGACCGGGGATTTGTCGGCGAACTGGCAAACGACTCGGTTCGGCTCCCTCTCCCGCGAGCGGGAGAGGGTTGGGGTGAGGGTAGGCTGTTGCGCGGCGCAGGCTTGGCCGCTCAGTCCGACACTCTGGATCCCCGCCTGCGCGGGGATGACGGAGGTTGGGGTGGCGAACTTCGTCACTAAGCGCAGTTACTCCGCCGCCTTCGCCTCACTTACCGCCCGCTTGGGCTTGGGTGCAAACTTCGCGGCCAGGCGCATCGAGCCCACTACCAGGCGCTGGTACAGCGACGGCAGCAGCCGTTGCATCCCGTCCAACGCCCAGGCATCGGCACCAATTAAGATGCGTCGGTTATTGCGCAGTACGCCGCGCAGAATCACCTGCGCCGCTTTGTCCGGGGTGGTGCGCAGCAGTTGGTCGTTGAACTGTTGGCGCGCCTGGTCGGCGGCCTGGCCGGTGACGCTGCTGAGGCTGTCGTTCATGCGTGCGGTCTTGGCGATATTGGTTTTGATCCCGCCCGGGTGCACGCAGCTGGCCGACACCGCGCCGCCGGCCATATCCAATTCCTGACGCAACGATTCAGTAAATCCGCGCACGGCAAACTTGGTGGCGTTGTAGGCGCTCATGCCGGGCTGGGAAAACAAGCCAAACACGCTCGACACGTTAATGATGTGCCCGTCACCCGAGGCTTTCAGATGCGGCAGGAAGGCTTTGCTGCCGTACACCACGCCCCAGAAGTTGATGTTCATGATCCATTCGTAGTCGGCGTAGTCATTGCCTTCCACCGTGCCGCCCTGGGCGACGCCGGCGTTGTTGAACACCAGGTTGACGCGGCCATGGTCGAGCACCACCTGATTGGCCCAGGCATGCACGGCGTCGCGGTCGGCGACATTGACCTGATTGTCGGTAACAGTAACGCCGAGGGTGCGCGCCGTGGCGGCAGTTTCAGCCAGGGCTTCGCTGTTCACGTCGGCCAGAGCCAAATGACAGCCCTGACGGGCGAGGGCGTAGGCCAGCGCGCGGCCGATACCAGAACCCGCGCCAGTGATGGCGGCCACTTTGTTTTCAAAGGACTTCATGCTGCCACCTCGCTGGTTTGCGCCACGGTTGGCAAATAGCCTTGGGCGGGATGCGCCGGCTGGGCGCGGTTGAAATGATAGGCCGCCGGGTCGAAGTTGCGCGTCAGCAGACGGAAGCGCCAGGTGAAGCCCGGCCACACCGTGCAGTTACGGCCGCTGACCGGGTGTAAGTACCAGCTCATGCAGCCGCCGGCGTTCCACACGGTTTTTCCCAGTTGGCCCTGAATTTTCGCGTTGAAGCGGTCTTGCACGTCGCGCTTCACTTCCAGGCTTTGCAGGTTGCCTTTGTCCAGCACCTTCAGGGCGCCCAGCACGTAGTTAATCTGCGACTCGATCATGTACACCATCGAGTTATGGCCCAGGCCGGTGTTCGGGCCCATAAGGAAAAACAGGTTAGGGAAACCGGCCGTCAGCGTGCCTTTGTAGGCCTGTGGGCCTTCGGGCCAGGTGTCGAGCAGGTCAACGCCTTCGCGACCGAAAATCACGCCACGGGGCATGGGGTCGCTGGGGGTGAAACCGGTGCCGAAGATGATCGCGTCAATAGGCCGCTCTTTGCCGTCGGCGGTCACGATGCTGTTGGCGCGAATCTCTTGAATACCGTCGGTGATGACATCGACGTTGGGCTGGGTCAGCGCCGGGAAGTAGTCGTTGGAGATCAGCACGCGCTTGCAGCCCATGGTGTAGTTAGGCGTGACTTTGGCGCGCAGCACCGGATCTTTGATCTGCTTGTTGATGAACGCTTTGCCCACCCATTGCGCCGCTTTCATGATGCGCGGCAACAGGGCGAAACCAATCACGCGGCTTTCCAACATGGCGTAAATCACGCCGCGCCAGATTTTTTGTGCGAGCGGGAAACGCTTGAAACGGTCGCGCTCTTTGTCGCTGATGGCGCGGTCTGGTTTGGGCATGATCCATGGGGCGGTGCGCTGGTAGAGATCAAGCTGCCCGACCTGTTTCTGAATACGCGGTACGAATTGGATGGCTGAGGCACCGGTGCCGATCACCGCGATGCGCTTGCCGGTCAGGTCGTACTCGTGGTCCCACTGCTGGGAGTGGAAAACCTTGCCAGTGAAGCGTTCGAGGCCGTTCAGGTGCGGAATCGACGGCGTGGAAAGTGCGCCCATGCCGGACACCACGAACTGCGCGGTGTAGTGGTTGCCAGCGGTGTCGTGAATGCGCCACAGCTCGGCTTGATCGTCCCAGCGCATGCCGGCGACTTCAGTTTGCAGCAAGGTGTTGTGCTGCAACCTGTACTTTTCCCAGCAGCCTTCCAGATAGCTTTTGATCTCTGGCTGGCGGGCGAACATGCGCGTCCATTGCGGGTTGGGCTCGAAGGAAAACGAGTAAAGGTGCGATTGCACGTCGCAGCCACAACCGGGGTAGTTGTTGACGCGCCAGGTGCCACCGACGCCGGCTTCCTTTTCGAACATGAGGAAATCGTTGTCGCCTTGCTGCTTCAAACGAATGGCCATGCCCAGCCCGGAAAAGCCGGTACCGATGATGGCGATTTTGGTATGCCGCACGGCGCCGGGCGTGGCGTCGGCAGGTGTGGCATTTGCGGGTGAAACGGCAGGTTGTGCGCCCATGAACAAGCTCCTGTTATGATTGTTGTCGCTGTCTACAGTTGTCTACTTCAGCAACACTGCTACTGTGTTTCGGACGTATACAGTCGTATACCTTGGTGTTATGTATACACCCGTATACCGAAAACTCAACCCAACCTTCCGTAGGGCGACGCGCTGCGATGACCACACCGGCCGAACCAACCGCCACAAAAACCGTTACCGCTCAGGGCAAGCGCCTGCTGCTGGACGCCGCGTTACGTCTGGCGGCGGTCAGTCGAAGCTTGAGCGGATTGGGCCTGCGCGAACTGGCGCGCGAAGCCGGTTTGAATCCGAACACCTTCTACCGGCACTTCAAAACCGTGGACGATCTGGGCCTGGAAATGATTGCCGAGATGGGCGCACACATCCGCCAGCCGCTGCGCGACTTGCGCTTCGAAGCGGCCGAGCGGGCAGGCCAGGACGCAGAGGTCAAACTGGTGTTCGGTGTCGACCTGCGCCGTGGGCAGCGGGTTTGCCGGGAAACCGTAGAGTTGTTCTTCGACTACGCCGCGCAAAACCCGCAAGCCTTTATCGTCGGTGTGCGTGAGTTGCATGGCAGCTCTAAGCCGCTGCGCGATGCGCTCGAACAGATGATGGAAGCCTTTGCTTTGGACATGGCCGAAGACTTGGAGAAGCTGCAACTGCTGCCGAATCTGGAACCTTCGGCGGTGCGCCAGGTGTCGTCGATGATCAGTCGGCAGTTGTTTCAGCAGTCGTTGGATTACATCGAACAGGTCGACCGCCGGCCCGCAATCTGTGCTGAAGCACAGGCGCAGATTCTGATGATGTTTGCTGGCGCGACGGTGTTGCAGGCGGTGGGGGAGTTGCGGTTGAGCGGTGATTGAAGCCCTGACGAAAAACGTTCCCTCTGCCCGCTTGCGGGAGAGGGCTAGGGAGAGGGTTTAGATCTTCGCAACAAAACCCTCTCCCCAACCCTCTCCCGCAAGCGGGCAGAGGGGGCCGATTGGCGATAGGTGGACGGAAGCGTTAACCACTAAACCCCAACCGATCCTTCCAACGTTGCTCCAGCACTTTGGTGTCGTGGTCGAACGGGTGGAAGCCGGGGCGGTAGTAGTCGAGGTACGGCAGAATCAGCTTGGTCAAAAAGCCGTTGCGCAGGCTGAACAGGGTGCGCAAACCACGGCCCCAGCTACGCAGGTTGAACAGCTGACGGTCTTTGCGCAGCAGGTGCATTTGAAACCATCCGATGACGCCGAAGAAAATTACCGTCGAGATCGCCATCATCGCCACGCGCGTGAAGTAACCACCGCCTACCGCTTGGTAAGCGTCGTAGCACACGGCTTTGTGCTCATTCTCTTCAATCGCGTGCCACATCCACAGCTGGTACATCTTCGGATCGTCGATCTGCGTGGTCAGGTCTTCGCGTAGCAGCAACTGCTGGGCCATGGTCGCGGTGAAGTGTTCCAGGGCGCAGGTGGCGGCGAGGCGCTGTTTCTTGGTGGTGATTTTGGTTACCCACTCCAGCAGCACTTTGATGCGCAGCTCGAGTTTTTCCAGGTTGATATCGTGCTTGGCGGCGTATTCGTTGTAGGTCGCATGCTCTTTAGAGTGCATGGCTTCCTGGCCGATGAAGGCGCTGATGTCTTTCTTCAGCTGCGGCTCGGTGATGGTGTCGCGCACGGCACGCACGCTGTCGACGAAAAACATCTCGCCATAGGGGAACAGTGACGACAGGTTGTTCATGAAGTGGGTCATGAACGGGTCGCCGCTCCACCAGTATTTTTCAGTTTGCGAGAAGCTGAAGTCCATGCGCCGCACGGGAAAGCTGGCGTTGGGTTTGGTCATTTTGGAAGGCGTTGGAATCGCGTTCATAAAGGCTCCGGGGATCGCCGGCGGCGATCTCTTGTTGTTGTACGGCTTGGGCGGAATCACTGGTTGCTATCACAGCCGATTGCTTTCAATGATTGGCCCAAGCTGACAACACGAACACCCAACCTAAGTGCAGCGCCCCGGGCAACAGGGTTGACCGGGGCGCGCGCAGGTAACAGGTGGAGCCCGACGTTTAGCGGTCGGAGAGAGCGAAGCTGGTGAGGCAGAAGGTGGAGATGCCGGCGTCTTGCAACTTTTGCGAACCGCCGAGTTCTGGCAAATCGATAATGGCCGCCGCTTCGAACACCGTGGCGCGCATGCGTCGAACCAGTTTCGTGGCCGCCAGCAGCGTGCCGCCCGTGGCGATCAGGTCATCGAAAATCAGCACCGAGTCGCCTTCACACAGACTGTCGGCGTGCACTTCAAGAAACGCTTCGCCGTATTCGGACTGGTAGCCCTCCGCCAATACGTCAGCCGGTAATTTGCCTTGCTTGCGAAATAGCACGAGCGGCTTGTTCAAGGCGTAGGCGATGATCGAACCGATGAGAAAACCGCGCGCATCCATGGCGCCGATGTGGCTGAAGTCTGCTTCGACATAACGCTGAACGAAGCTATCAGCGACCATGCGCATGGCCTTGGGTGACTGGAAAAGCGGGGTGATATCGCGAAAAATCACGCCGGGCTTCGGAAAGTCCGGCACGGGGCGAATCAGGGATTTGATGCTGAAGTCGTCGGAGATCATCGCGGGGGCCTGCTAGCGTGGCAAAGGCGCGATTCTAACAAGCCGCGCGCGCTGTTTACTCGTCGAGATTGCCGCCTGCGAGGGCGCACAGCTGAGCGGCGTCGAGAATCTGCACTTCCTTGCCGTCGGCGGCGATCAGATTGCTCTGCTGAAACCGAGTGAAGACCCGCGACACCGTCTCCACCGCCAGGCCCAGGTAATTACCGATTTCGTTGCGCGACATGGCCAGGCGGAACTGGTTGGCCGAGTAGCCGCGCGCGCGGAAGCGGGCGGACAGGTTGACCAGAAACGAGGCGATTCGCTCGTCAGCGGTTTTCTTCGAGAGCAACAGCATCATTTGCTGATCGTCGCGAATTTCCCGGCTCATGATGCGCATCAATTGGCGACGCAGTTGCGGCAATTGCAGCGACAGGTCGTCCAGTTTTTCGAAGGGAATTTCACACACCGTAGTGGTTTCCAGCGCTTGCGCGGAGTTGGGATAAGACTCCTCGTCCATGCCCGACATGCCCATCAGCTCGCTTGGCAGGTGAAAGCCGGTGATCTGCTCATCGCCAGCATCGGAGACGCTGAAACTGCGCAAGGCGCCGGAGCGGACGGCGAACACCGACGTGAAGGGGTCGCCCTGGCGAAACAGAAATTCGCCTTTCTTCAGGGGCCGACCGCGTTTGACGATATCGTCCAACGCATCCATGTCTTCCATATCCATCGACAACGGCAGGCACAAACCGCTGAGGCTGCAATCTTTGCAATGCACGGCCGGTAGGCCGCGGGCTTTAATCATTTCACTCATTGCGAGGGATCCTTAACTGGCCAAGCACGTACAAAGCGTAAGGGTATCAGCTTAGGACATAGACGGGCCATGCGCCTAAAGTTCGCCGGCCTCTCGCCGACATCCTTGTGTCGCTACAAGGGAGAAGGGAAATGTTGCCGATCAACAGCAGCACGGTCATCGGCCATTTGGCTCAACAAGTTGCCGCCAAGGTGGCGCGCGATCCGGATGCGCCGGCAGACATGCAAACCGCCTTGGAAAGCATCAAAGTGACCCTGTCGGAGCGGGCTAAGCAAATCAGCGAGGCCGGTGAAAAGAACAAAGACATCGATGAAAGCAGCCTGCCGGACAACGTGAAGCAGGCGCTAAAAATGATCCGCGAATTGCGCCAGCAACTGGCCGAGAAACAGGCTGAGCTTCAAGCGCTGATGGCCGATCAGGAGCTTACGGACGAGGAAAGAATGCAGAGAGCCCAAGGCCTGCAGAGTGAAATTGCCTCGCTCAACGGGGCCATTTCCACTGCCAACGGCGCGCTGCTTCAGGCCATTCATGACGCGGCCTTGTCGCCGGATCAACTACAGGAAATGTCCGGTTTGATGATGGCGTGATTCGCCAATCAATGATGCATCGCGTGGCCCATTAGCCACGCTTGGTGCGGGCCTGGCAGGGTCCACAGCCCAAACACAATCACCAACACACCACCGGCGACCCGCACGTTGCGCTTGCGCAGCACAGCGGTGAGGCGTTCTGCCGCCATGCCGGTGGCCAGCAGCACCGGCCACGTGCCCAAGCCAAACGCGAGCATCAGCAAGCCACTGTTTAGTGCATTGCCCTGGCTCGCCGCCCACAGCAAGGTGCTGTAGACCAACCCGCAAGGCAACCAACCCCACAGCGCGCCGAGCAGCAAGGCGCGCGGCACACTCGAAACCGGCATCAAGCGGCTAGCGAATGGTTGGATATGACGCCATAAGCCGCGTCCCAACGCTTCAATTCGCGTAAGACCGCTCCACCATCCGGCCAGATACAAGCCCATGGCGATCAGCAACAGCGCCGCGATAATCCGTAACACCATCACTGCCGGGCTGTTGGCCACGGCCCAGCCCGCCATGCCGATCAGCAAGCCTGCGCAGGCATAACTCAGGATGCGGCCGAGGTTATAGGCCAGCAGCAAGCGAAAGCGCCGGCTGCGTTGTTCGGGCGGAATGGCAAGCGTGAGCGCGCCCATCAAGCCGCCGCACATGCCCAGGCAATGCCCGCCGCCAAGCAGACCGAGAATGACGGCCGACACCAATAAGGGGGCTAGCTCAAGCACGGGGCGGTTCCTGCTCGTCTTGGTCGGGGTCGCTGTGGCCGCTGGCCTGGTCGACGCCCGCCAGGTGATTGGGGTCCTGGTCGTCAAACAGAATGCTGTGTGCCGGGCCGTCGAGGTCGTCGTATTGGCCGCTGTCGACTGCCCAGAAAAAGATGTAAATACACACCGCGACGATCATCAGCGCGATTGGAATCAACACGTACAAAGCGGGCATAAAAGCTCCGAGTGCGAAGGGGCGGTCAGGCGACGGCTGCAGGTTGCGGCGTGGCGCGATGACGGGTCAGGCGCAGGGCGTTAAGCACCACCGTAAGCGAGCTGATCGACATGCCCACTGCGGCCCAGACCGGCGTTACCCAGCCCAGGGCGGCAAAGGGCAACATGAGGCCATTGTACAGGCAGGCCCACAGCAGGTTCTCGATGATCACATGACGTGTACGGCGGGCGAGGGTGAAAGCATGTACCAGTGCGTCCAGGCGATTCGATAACAGCACCGCGTCGGCGCTTGTTTTCGCAAGGTCGGTGGCCGAGCCCATGGCGACACTGATATCCGCCGCGGCAAGCACCGGCACGTCATTGACGCCATCGCCAAGCATCAACACTTTTCGTCCTTGGCCATGCAGTGTTTGCAGCATTGCCAGTTTGTCGTCCGGGCGAAGGCCGCCATGGCTTTCGTCGATGCCCAGTTCCGCCGCCACACTGCCGACCATCGGTGAGGTGTCGCCAGAGAGCAGCAACGTTTTCCAGCCCCGCGCCTTGCAGGCGGCCAGCAGAGCAGGGGCATCAGCCCGCAACCGGTCGTCGAGCACAAACCAGGCGATTGGCCCTGCGCTATCGCCCAGAAGTAGCCATTGCCCGGCTTCGTCGGGCATGAGCGGCGCGGGTTGTCCACTCAACTGTGCGACAAAGTCAGCGCGGCCGATGCGCAGCCGTCGACCATTTACGGCGCCCTCTAAACCAAGGCCTGGCATGCTGACCACGTTTTCTGCCGCCGCCGGGGCGCGGCCGAAGGCACGGGCAATCGGGTGCTCGGAGTGGTTTTCCAAGGCTGCGGCCAGAGCCAGACAGGCATCGTCGCTTTCACCGTTTAACGCACGGATCGCACGCAGGGTCAGGCGGCCCTCCGTGAGCGTTCCGGTCTTATCGAAAATCACCGTGTCGATCTGGTTGAGGCCTTCCAATACGTGGCCGCGTGTCAGCAGCAGACCCAACTTGTGCAGCGTGCCGGTAGCGGCAGTCAAGGCGGTAGGGGTTGCCAGGGACAGCGCGCAGGGACAGGTGGCAACCAGCATGGCCAGTACCACCCAAAACGCGCGGCTTGAATCCAGGTGCCACCACACCGCGCCGATCACGATTACCGCCAATAGCGTTGCCAGCAGAAACCATTGCGCCGCGCGGTCGGCCATTTCTGCCAGTCGCGGCTTGTCGGCCTGGGCGCGGTCAAGCAAACGGACAATCGCTGAAAGGCGAGTGTCCGGCCCCAAGGCCAGCACCTCCACCTGTAGCGGGCCTTCTACGTTCAGCGTGCCAGCGGTGACGTGGTCGTCCACGTCACGGGGCCGCGGTAGGTATTCGCCGGTCAGCAGGGATTCGTCGACGCTCGATTGGCCCTGGGTAATGCGGCCGTCTGCCGGCACTACGGCGCCTGGCTGAATCAACACGTGGTCGCCCAGTTGCAGTTCACGCAGCAGAATGCGCTCGCTTTGGCCGTCGGCGTCCAAGCGCAAACACGAGGCCGGCAGCAGGTTGACCAGTTGCGCAGTCGCCGCCGCCGTGCGCTGGCGGGCGCGGCGTTCAAGGTAGCGGCCAGCCAACAGGAACAGTGCGAACATGCCGACCGCGTCGAAGTACAGTTCGCCAACGCCGGTGATCGCGGTCCAGATACCCGCCACATAAGCGCTGCCAATGGCCAGCGAAACGGAAACATCCATGGTCAGATGTCGGGTGCGCAAATCGCGGAAAGCGCCTTTGAAAAACGGCGCGCAGCTGTAGAAAACAATTGGCGTGGTCAGGAACATCGCCACCCAGCGCATAATTTGGTGCAGTTCAGGGCTCAAGTCGATATTGAATTCGGGCCAGGTGGCCATGGTCGCCATCATGGCCTGGAACCACAGCAGGCCGGCTACGCCCAGTTGCCGTAAAGTCAGGCGATTCTCGGCGGCCAACTGCTCGGCTGCCCGATCGGCTTGGTACGGGTGGGCCGCGTAGCCAATGTGGCGTAACTCGCTGAGCAAGGCGCTGAGCGGTAATTGGCTGTCTGCCCAACGTACTTGCAACCGGTGGTTCGACAGGTTGAGACGGGCTTCGGCGACGGCGGGCAATTGCCTGAGGCGATGCTCGATAAGCCAGCCGCACGCTGCGCAGCTGATGCCTTCAAGCAATAAGGTGGTTTCGGCGAGGTCGGCCTGATGGTGGACAAACGCTTGTTGCACATCGGCGCGGTCGTATAGCTCTAGCTCGTCCTGCAACTGCTGCGGCAACGCTTGCGGGTTAACCGACGCTTCGCTGCGATGGCTGTAATAACTTTCCAGACCGCCCGCAACAATTGCCTCCGCTACCGCCTGGCAACCGGGGCAGCAAAATTCGCGGCGCTCGTTAAGCACGGTCGCACAAAAACGACTGCCGGCGGGAACCGGCAGGCTGCAGTGGTAGCAGGGAAGGAGAGCGCTCATTCAGCGGGTCGACTATGGCTTAGCGCTGTTCTGCTTCGGCGCCAGGAATCGGTTCGTCGCCCAGTTTCAGCTCAACGCCAGGGCCGACTTTTTCTTCCTCGAACAAGCGCCAGGTTTGCTCGCCTTGCTGTCCGAGCAACTCAACGAACCGGCGTCCTTCGACGGCTTCCGGCAGTTGCCCGATGTAGCGATTCGGTTCGCTGCTGCTGCGCTTGAGCGTCAAGTGGCGATCTTTCTCGGCTTGGGTCGGAGAAATCAGGTTCATTTCAATGGTGTCGGGACGGCTGTCGCCGGTGAGGATCAAGCTGACTTCGCCGGTCACCTCATCCAACTGGGCACGCGCTTCGAGGTGCAAGTCTTTGGCCAGGCGCTCGCGATCAAGCGAGCGGCTGATGCCTTTGCCAGCCTCGTAGTAGTTGTCAGTAACCAGCGTGTCCTGACCCTCTGCGGCGATAAAGACCATGTGCATCGTCAGGCCCACCGAGGTGGCCAACATGCCAATGATGATCCAGGGCCACATGTGTTTGTACCAGGGACTGCTTGCTGTTGCGGGCATTGATCTAGGACTCTCTTTAATCATTGGCCCCGCTCGACGGGGTGTCCGGGCGGGGCGCTAGTGTAAGCAGCAATCGGCTCAGCGCATATGCGGGCCAATGAAGCGGCTCTTCGTTTCGATGTGGGTGTCCGGGTCGTCGGCGCTTTCCAGCACGAAAATGACTTCATTTGTGCTTGATGGCAGTTTTTCAGGCGCCACCGACAGTTCAATTGGCTGGGACACGATTTCGCCCGCATCAACGGTGAACTCGCGCTTGCCAGCCAACTGCAGGTCATCCAGGCCTTTAGCGCTCAGAACGTAGGTGTGCGCGTGCTGGTCCTTGTTCATTATTTTCAGGTTGTAGACGTTTTCGATGCGGCCCTCGGCGTTTTCGCGGAACAGGACACGGTCTTTGCTGACATCGAAACCGACCAGCGGACGCAGTACGAAGGCCGTGGCGAGCAGGCCCATCATGGCCATTAACGCAATTGCGTAGCCGATCAAACGCGGCCGTACCAAGTGGGTTTTCTGACCCGAGAGGTTGTGTTCGGTGGTGTAGCTGATCAGGCCGCGCGGGTACTCCATCTTGTCCATGATGGTGTCGCAGGCGTCGATACAGGCGGCGCACCCGATGCACTCGATTTGCAGGCCGTCGCGGATGTCGATGCCGGTTGGGCAGACCTGTACGCACATAGTGCAATCGATGCAATCGCCAAGGCCTTCGGCTTTGTAATCCGCATTCTTTTTACGCGGTCCACGACGTTCGCCGCGACGTGGGTCGTAGGAAACGATCAGCGTGTCTTTGTCGAACATCACGCTCTGAAATCGTGCGTAAGGGCACATGTAAATGCACACCTGTTCGCGCAGCCAACCGGCGTTTCCGTAGGTGGCCAGGGTGAAGAACCCGACCCAGAAATAGGCCCAGCCGTCCGCTTCGCCGGTAAAAAATTCAATGGTCAGATCGCGTATTGGAGAGAAGTAGCCAACGAAGGTAAGGCCAGTCACGAAGCCGATTAACAACCACAAGCTGTGTTTGCTGAATTTGCGCAGAAATTTGTTGGCGCTCATCGGCGCTTTGTCGAGTTTCATGCGTTGGTTGCGGTCGCCTTCGGTGACTTTTTCGCACCACATGAAAATCCAGGTCCAGACACTCTGCGGGCATGTGTAGCCGCACCAGACGCGCCCGGCAAACACCGTGATGAAGAACAAGCCGAACGCGCTGACGATGAGAATGCCGGAGAGCAGGATGAAATCCTGAGGCCAGAAGGTTGCGCCGAATATGTAGAACTTACGTTCCGGCAGGTTCCACCAGACGGCCTGATGGCCAGCCCAGTTAAGCCATACGGTGCCGAAGTAGAGGAGGAAAAGGCCGGCGCCACCAAGCATGCGCAGGTTGCGGAAAAAGCCGGTAAAAGCGCGGGTGTAAATTTTTTCCCGGGAGGCATAGAGCTCTACGGATTTATCCGCAGGTTTGGAAGACGGAGTGATGTCTTGAACCGGAATCTGCTTACTCATCGATACGTACCACGGCAGTGGAGAAAGCCTCGTCGATGCTTGCCGACGGAGGTCAAAGCGACTAATGCGCTCTAAATTATACGCGCTGAATGCAGGGTTATTGCTGCGACGTGGCGTCGCGTGAGTCTGGAATGATGCAGGGGAGGGTGCAGCGAGGGGTTGCATCAGGAGTCTGCCGTGTAGGCAGACTCCTAAGCAGTGCATCGAATTACTCGGCTTGCTCTTTTTCAGCGTCCGATTTGTTGCCATGCGACAAGCTGTAAACGTAGGCCGCCAACAGGTGGACCTTGTCTTTGCCTTGCAGTTGCTCTTGAGCAGGCATCACGCCCTGACGGCCGTAACGAATGGTCTGCTGCAGTTGAGCAAAGCTCGAACCGTAGATGAATGCCGCCGGGTGAGTCAGGTTAGGTGCGCCCATTGCTGGGGTGCCTTTACCTTCCGGACCGTGGCAAGCCACACAGTTAGCTGCAAAGATTTTCTGGCCATTGGCCGGATCCGCTTTGGCATCTTCTGGCAGCTTGCGGCCGTCCAGTTGAGTCAATACGAACGCGGCGACGTCGCGAACGCCTTGGTCACCGATCACGGTGCCCCAAGCCGGCATCACTGCGTGACGACCGCCCAAGATCGTGGTTTCGATGGTGGCCGCTTCGCCGCCCCAGCGCCAATCAGCGTCGGTCAGGTTAGGGAAACCGTAGTTACCTTTGGCGTCAGAACCGTGGCAGACCGAACAGTTGGAAGCGAACAGGCGACCGCCCATTTTCAGGGCTTGCGGGTCTTTGGCCACTTCTTCAATCGGCATTGCTGCGAACTTGGCGAAGATTGGGCCGAACTTGGCGTCAGCCTTTGCCATGTCCTTTTCCCACTCGTGCACACCGGTCCAGCCTGGCTGACCGTTCGAGAACTCTTGTTTAGTCTCGTTGTTCAGGTAGGAATAGCCTGGCAGCGCGCCTTTCCAGTTGCCCAGGCCAGGGTAGAGGACCAGGTAACCGAGGGCGAAAATGATGGTCAGCACGAACAGCCAGAACCACCATTTCGGCAGCGGATTGTCGTATTCCTCGATGCCATCGAAGGAGTGGCCGACGGTTTCGTCGGTGGTTTCAGCACGTTGGCCTTTGCGCGTGGATAGCAAGATCCAAGTCAGCGTGGCGATGGTGCCCAGGGTAAGTACAGTGACGTACAGACTCCAGAAGACGGTCATTCTTTGTTACTCCTAGAAGCTTGCTCTTGCTCGACGTGCTTAATGGCTTCGGGATCATCCGCGAACGGCAATAGTGTGGCTTCGTCGAAGTCCTTCTTGCGTCGGCCGCTGAATACCCAGAGAGCCAAGCCTACGAACGCCACCATCACTACTACGGTGCCAAGACCGCGAATCATCCCGATGTCCATACCCGTCACCGTTTGCTTTTGATGATGGTGCCAAGCCCTTGCAGGTAGGCGACCACAGCATCCATTTCAGTTTTGCCTTTGACCGCTGCTTGAGCGCCAGCAATGTCTTCGTCGGTGTAAGGCACGCCCATGGAACGCAGTACTTCCATTTTCTTGGCGGTGTCTTTGCCGTCGAGCTTGTGTTCAACCAGGAACGGGTAGGCCGGCATGACCGACTCCGGTACCACGTTGCGCGGGTTGTAGAGGTGCGCGCGGTGCCAGTCATCGGAGTAACGACCGCCGACGCGGGCCAGGTCCGGACCGGTACGCTTGGAACCCCACAGGAACGGGTGATCCCATACGCTCTCGCCAGCTACCGAGTAGTGACCGTAACGCTCGGTTTCGGCACGGAACGGGCGGATCATCTGCGAGTGGCAGCCAACACAGCCGTTGGCGATGTAAACGTCGCGACCTTCCAGCTCCAGGGCGCTGCGCGGCTTCATGTTTTCCACCGGCTTGTTGGTAACGTCCTGGAAAAACAGCGGAACGATCTGGGTAAGGCCGCCGATGCTGACGGCAATAACCATGAAGAAGGCCAGTAGGCCGATGTTCTTCTCGACTACGTCATGATTTCTCATTAATGAGCTCCAACTACAGCGATCTGAGCGGCGGCTTCGGCTTCAGCTGGCTGGGAGGCGCGCACGGTACGGAAGGTGTTGTAGGCCATCAGCAACATGCCGGAGGCGAAGAACGCACCGCCCATTGCCCGCACGATGTAACCCGGATGGCTGGCTTGCAGGGCTTCAACAAACGAATAGGTCAAGGTGCCGTCTTCGTTGATTGCGCGCCACATCAGGCCTTGAGTAATGCCGTTTACCCACATCGAAGCGATGTACAGCACAGTACCGATGGTGGCGAGCCAGAAATGCGCGTTGATCAAACCGACGCTGTGCATTTGTGGGCGGCCCCAGAGTTTCGGGATCATGTGGTACAGGGCACCAATGGAGATCATCGCCACCCAGCCCAAAGCACCGGCGTGTACGTGGCCGATGGTCCAGTCGGTGTAGTGCGACAGGGAGTTAACGGTTTTGATGGCCATCATCGGACCTTCAAAGGTCGACATGCCGTAGAACGCCAATGAAACAACCAGGAAGCGCAGGATTGGGTCGGTGCGCAATTTATGCCAGGCGCCCGAGAGGGTCATCATGCCGTTGATCATGCCGCCCCAGCTTGGCGCCAGCAGAATGATCGACATGGCCATACCCAGCGACTGAGCCCAATCTGGCAGAGCGGTGTAGTGCAGGTGGTGCGGACCGGCCCAGATGTAAAGGGTGATTAGCGCCCAGAAGTGCACGATGGACAAACGATACGAGTAGATCGGACGCTCGGCTTGTTTCGGAACGAAGTAGTACATCATCCCCAGGAAGCCGGTGGTCAGGAAGAAACCTACCGCGTTGTGGCCGTACCACCACTGGATCATGGCGTCGGTCGCACCGGAGTACAGCGAGTACGACTTGAAGAGCGACACCGGCAGCGACATGTGGTTGACGATGTGAAGCATCGCCGTTACCAGAATGAAGGCACCGTAGAACCAGTTACCGACATAGATGTGCTTGGTTTTGCGCTTGATGATGGTGCCGAAAAACACCGCAGCGTAGGTCACCCAGACCACAGCCAGCAAAATGGCGAGCGGCCATTCCAGCTCAGCGTATTCCTTCGAGGTGGTGTAACCGAGCGGCAGGGTGATACCCGCGCCGACGATAACGGCTTGCCAGCCCCAGAAGTGGAAGGAAGCCATGCTGTCCGAGATCAGACGCGTCTGGCAGGTACGTTGAACAACGTAGTAGGACGTTGCGAAAAGAGCACAGCCACCGAAGGCGAAGATCACCAGGTTCGTATGCAGAGGGCGCAGGCGACCAAAGCTCGTCCATGGCAGACCGAAGTTCAAATCCGGCCAAACCAGTTGCGAGGCGATGAATACGCCCATGCCCATGCCAAGGATCCCCCAGACCACCGTCATGATGGCGAACTGGCGGACCACCTTATAGTTATAAGCAGTCGGACTGATTGCTGTGCTCATTCTAAGGTTCCACGGTTTAGGGTGTTTTTTAGGGGGGTAAAAATCGGCGGCAAGTATGTAGAAACGACGTAGTCATTGCAACGTCACAGGCCGCTGCGATAAGGCTTTCAAGCACATGAAACCAAGTATTTCGCCCTCTAAATGAGGTTGGTTCTCAGGTGTTCGCCCTTATCCCTAACCGTCCAATTATGTGTTGCGTGCCTCATAGCAAACACTGACGGCTAATGCGCCAGCATAGTTGAACAAAACTGACCTTGACGGTTATCAATCTTCGGGGTGCGACACTGAGTCGCATGATGCACGCAGCTGAGTTTGTCCGTACGGTCAACTCTGCGAATCCGGGGATTTACCGCGTTTATGACGGGTTATCAAAAGAACACGACCCGCAGTCCGTCGCGCCGTGTTCGTTCGTTTGCCAGTTTTATTGCGGGTGGGACAGGCTCAACACATAGGCAGCCAGCACATGAACTTTGTCGTTGCCCAGGTATTGCTCTTGCGCCGGCATCTGGCCGTTGCGGCCATGGCGAATGGTTTGCTGCAGCTGCGTCAGGCTGCTGCCGTAGATCCAGCCAGTTGGGTGTGTGAGATCAGGAGCGCCCATCGCTGGCGTGCCTTTGCCTTCTGGACCGTGGCAGGCTTGGCAGGTGCTGGCGTAAACGGTAGCCCCTGCAGCGAGATCGGCGTCGCTTTCGGCCGGCGCAGGAAGACCTGCCAGCGTGGTGTGCACATAGGCCGCGACGTTTTTAACTCCTGCGTCCCCAATGACTGGACCCCAGGCCGGCATAGCGGCCATGCGGCCATGAAGAATGGTGGCTTTGACGGTCTCGGCATCCCCACCCCAGCGCCACAACTTATCGGTCAGGTTAGGGAAGCCGACGGTGCCTTTCGCGTCGGAGCCGTGGCATACCGAGCAGTTGGTAGCAAACAGACGACCACCGATTTTCAGCGCTTCGGGATCCTTGCTCAGTGCATCCAACGGTGTGGCAGCGAGGCGGGCGAATAGCGGACCGTATTGCGCGTCGGCCTTGTCGATTTCCCGTTGCCACTGATTTACCTGGGTCCAGCCGTCGCTGTAGCCCGGCAATACGCCCTTCCAATTTCCGAGGCCCGGATAAAGGAGCAAATAAAGGAAAGCAAACAGAATGGTGCCGACGAACAACAGAAACCACCAGCGGGGCAGTGGGTTGTCGTATTCCTCAATGCCGTCAAATGCGTGGCCCATGGTTTTGTCGCCGCCGTTTGGCGTTTCGCCGCTGCGGGTGGAGAACACCAGCCAGAGCAGCGCCAGTAGGCTGCCTAGCGTGAGCACACAAACGTACCAACTCCAGAAAACTGTCATGTCCGAATTCTCCTCGCTCAGCGCTTGTTCTTGATGGCAGTACCAAGCATCTGCAGGTACGCGACCAGCGCGTCCATCTCGGTTTTGCCCTGTACCGATGCGCTGGCGCCTTCAATATCTGCGTCGCTATAAGGCACGCCCATCAGGCGCATGACCTTGAGTTTCGCGGCCGTGTCTTTGCCGTCGAGCTGGTGTTGCACCAACCACGGGTATGCCGGCATTTTCGATTCGGGCACGACGTTGCGCGGGTTGTACAAGTGCGCGCGGTGCCAGTCATCCGAGTAGCGGCCGCCGACGCGGGCGAGGTCCGGCCCGGTGCGTTTGGAACCCCACAGAAACGGGTGATCCCAGACGCTTTCACCGGCTACGGAGTAATGGCCGTAGCGTTCGGTTTCAGCACGGAAGGGGCGGATCATCTGGGAGTGGCAGCCTACGCAGCCTTCGCGGATATAAATGTCGCGCCCTTCAAGCTGCAGTGCTGTGTACGGCTTCATGCCATCGACCGGTTTATTGGTCACGTCCTGGAAGAACAACGGCACGATTTGCGTCAGGCCGCCGATGCTGACCGCCAGCACCATGCACAGCACCAGCAGGAATACGTTCTTTTCGAGTACTTCATGTTTGCTCATGGCCGTTTTCTCCTCAAGCCATCTGCGCGGCGCTGGCGATTTCCGCCGGCTGCGCGCTGCGCACGGTGCGCCAGGTGTTGTAGGCCATCAGCAGAACGCCGATCAGGAAAATGGCGCCGCCTACCATCCGCACGACAAAGCCTGGGTGACTCGCTTCCAGCGCTTCCACAAAGGAGTAAGTGAGCGTGCCGTCGGTGTTGATGGCGCGCCACATCAGGCCTTGGGTGATTCCGCTGACCCACATCGAGGCGATGTACAGAACGGTGCCAATGGTGGCGAGCCAGAAGTGCGCGTTGACCAGGCCCATGCTGTGCATTTGCGGGCGGCCCCAGAGTTTCGGAATCATGTGATACAGCGCGCCAAAACTGATCATTGCCACCCAGCCGAGTGCGCCGGCGTGTACGTGGCCGATGGTCCAGTCGGTGTAGTGGGAGAGGGCGTTGACGGTTTTGATCGCCATCATCGGACCTTCAAAGGTCGACATGCCGTAGAAGGCCAGCGAAACCACGAGGAAGCGCAGGATCGGGTCGTCGCGCAACTTATGCCAGGCGCCCGATAGGGTCATCATGCCGTTGATCATGCCGCCCCAGCTCGGTGCCAGCAGCACCAGCGACATCACCATGCCCAGCGACTGGGCCCAATCCGGCAAAGCCGTGTAGTGCAAGTGGTGAGGACCGGCCCAGATATACAGGGTGATCAATGCCCAGAAGTGCACGATGGAAAGGCGATACGAGTAGACGGGACGGTTGGCTTGCTTGGGCACGAAGTAATACATCATGCCCAAGAAGCCTGCGGTGAGGAAAAAGCCCACGGCGTTGTGTCCGTACCACCACTGAATCATCGCATCGGTGGCGCCTGAATACAGGGAGTACGACTTGGTCAGGGTGACCGGCACTTCAAGGTTGTTGACGATGTGCAGCACCGCGACGGTGAGAATAAATGCACCGTAAAACCAGTTGCCGACATAGATGTGCTTGGTTTTACGCTTGAGCAGCGTGCCGAAGAACACCACTGCATAGCCAACCCACACGGCAGTAATCAGCAGGTCGATGGGCCATTCCAGTTCCGCGTATTCTTTTGAGCTGGTGTAGCCCAGCGGCAGGCTGACGGCGGCGAGCACGATCACCAATTGCCAGCCCCAGAACGTCAACGCTGCCAGGCGTGGCGCGAATAGAGCGGTTTGGCAGGTGCGTTGAACGGTGTAGTAGGACGTGGCGAATAACGCGCAGCCGCCGAAGGCAAAAATAACGGCGTTGGTATGCAGGGGGCGCAGGCGCCCAAAGCTCAGCCAGGGCACGTCGAAGTTCAGCTGTGGCCATACCAGTTGGGAGGCGATGAATACGCCCAGGCCCATGCCGACGATGCCCCATACCACCGTCATGATGGCGAACTGGCGAACCACTTTATAATCGTAAGCGGTCGTGGTTGTTGTGCTCATGTCAGGCCCATCCGCGGATTTCTCTAGTTGTTGAAGGCGGCGCAAGCATGGCGAAACGGATAAGCGGCGATATTGATCTGTATCAAGTGGTTTCCGTCGATGGAATACCCACCCCATTGACGTGGAACAAACCGGAGGGCGCGTCTTTCGCGACGTTGATTCTTGCGCACGGCGCAGGTGCGCCGATGGACAGCCCGTTTATGACGTCCATCGCCGAACTGCTTGCAGCGCAGGGCGTGATGGTGGTGCGTTTCGAGTTTCCTTATATGGCCCAGCGACGTCTCGACGGAGGCAAGCGGCCACCCAATCCGCAGGCGCGTTTGCTCGAAACGTGGCGTGCGATTTATGCCGGCGTGCGCCAACAGGTCGCAGGACCGTTAGCCATCGGCGGCAAATCCATGGGCGGCCGTATGGCTAGCTTGCTGGCCGATGAGCTGCAGGTGGATGCACTGGTCTGCCTGGGTTATCCGTTCTACGGGGCCGGTAAACCGGAAAAGCCCCGCGTCGCGCATTTGGCCGAGTTGCGCACGCCAACACTGATCGTCCAGGGCGAGCGCGACGCACTGGGCAATCGGGCGACCGTTGAGCAGTACAGCCTGTCCGCGCGAATTGAGCTGTGCTGGCTCGCGGCAGCCGACCATGACCTTAAACCGTTAAAAGCGTCCGGCTTCACCCACGACCAGCACTTGCACAGTGCCGCCGCCAAGGTGGCCGAATTTCTGCGCTAGGCGCTGCGTCACCGGGTCAGGCAAAAACAAAGGTCAAATCCCCACGCCAATTGGCTAAACCGGCACATTCAGCGGCTTCCGTCCTGCGGCCTACATCCCCTACCATCGGTTACGCATTTTTCTGTCCGAGATTTCTATGACTTTTTCCGAGTTGATCCAGGCCGTTCGCACTAATCCTCAAGCCGTCGTGGTGCCCGCTGAATGGGGCCAGGGCCGTGCCGGCTTTGGTGGGCTGGCGGCAATGTTGGTGTACGAAGCCATGCGCGCGGCCGTGCCGGAAGGCCGCCCGGTGCGCTCATTGGCCATCACGTTTGTGGGGCCATTGGCGGTGGATACGCCGGTCAGCCTGGAAGCCGAAGTGCTGCGCGAAGGTAAAGCCGTCAGCCAGGTACTGGGCCGCGCAGTGCAGAACGGTCAGGTAGTGACCATCGTGCAAGGCAGTTTCGGCGCCTCGCGCGAATCGGCTATCAGTGTTCAGGCCGAACCAGCACCGAGCATGAAGCCGGTCGAAGACTGCCCTGAGTTGCCCTACGTGAAAGGCGTAACGCCGGAGTTCACCCGCTACCTGGCCATGCGCTGGGCCATTGGCGGCATGCCGTTCAGCAACAATCCGTCGCGCGAAATGGGCGGCTATGTGCGCCTGCGTGGCGAGGACACTGTCAGCGCGGTTGACGAATCGCACCTGCTCGCCCTGGTCGACGCCTGGCCGCCGGCAGTACTGCCGCATCTGCGCACGCCAGCGCCTGGCAGCTCGCTGACCTGGACCATCGAGTTCGTGCAGCCGGTGCCCAAGCTGACCACCGAAGACTGGTGCCTGTACCGCGCCCAAATCGAACACGCCCGCGACGGCTACGGCCACATTGCCGCGCAGCTGTGGACGCCTGCCGGTGAACTCGTCGCCTTGAGTCGTCAGACCGTCACCGTCTTTGGCTAAGGCCTAGTCCGCCGATAACTCCATGGGCGGCAACCGCCGTTTCACCGGGGTTTTCTTGACGATGGCGGTGTTGGTTTCGGCGTAGTGATTGAGCCGATCGAGCAGGGCGTCTAACTGCTCCATCGAGCGCACGTGCATCCGTGCATAGAAGCAATCCTCGCCCGTCACCTTGTCGCATTCGGTGAATTCGCCAATGGCTTGAATTTGCCGCTCCACTTCCTGCAAACGCCCAGGCAACGGGCGTATTCGCACGATGGCCTGAAGTTGATAGCCGAAGGCCTTCGCGTCGACATCCACCGTATAGCCGCGCAGCACGCCGCGTTCTTCCAGCCGACGCAGCCGCTCGGCGACGCTGGGTGAAGTCAGCCCGGTAATCTGGGCGAGCGCCTTCAACGAGCGGCGCGAATCTTCCATCAACGCTTCAATCAGTTGCTGATCAATCTTGTCGGTCATAGTGGCTCACTCGAAAGAAAGGCGAGGCGGGCAATCTACCCACGATTAAAAAGGCATATGCCTGTATACGCCTTTCGTTTCGTCTGGAGAACCGACGTGGCAGGCAGCGATACTGGCGCCCACTGATTCGAGGAGCCCGCTATGCACTCACAACGACGCGGAATGCTGGAAATGGTCGCCGCCATGCTCATTTCCGGAACCATCGGTTGGTTTGTTCTGATCTCGGGGCGACCGGTACTGGAAGTGGTGTTCTGGCGCTGCCTGATCGGCGCCGTCACGCTGCTGGTGATCTGCGCCGCCATGGGCTTTTTACGCGCTGGGGTGTTAACCCGCGCGACCTTCGCCCTGGCTGTGCTCAGCGGCGTTGCCATTGTCGGCAACTGGCTGCTGCTGTTCGCCGCCTACTCAGGCGCCTCCATCGCCATCGCCACGGCTGTGTACAACGTGCAGCCGTTTATGTTGGTGGGCCTGGCGGCGCTTTTTCTTGGCGAGCGAATTACCCGCGTGAAAATCACCTGGTTGAGCGTGGCGTTTCTCGGCATGTTGGCCATCGTCAGCGCCCATGGCGCGGGTACGGGAAACGGGGCCAATTATCTGCTCGGGATCGCTCTGGCGTGCGGCGCGGCGTTTCTGTACGCCATTGCCGCGCTAATCATTAAACGTCTCACCGGCACGCCGCCGCATGTGATTGCCCTGATTCAAGTGTGCACCGGTGTATTGATGCTGGCGCCCTGGCTGAACACCGAGGCGCTGCCGACCGGCGCCACTGCGTGGGGCAGTTTGCTGACCTTGGGCGTGGTTCACACCGGCGTGATGTATGTGCTGCTTTACAGCGCCATTCAGCGACTGCCGACGGCGCTGACCGGCGCGCTGTCGTTTGTCTATCCCATTGCCGCGATCCTGGTCGACTGGGTGGCATTCGACCATCGCTTGAGCGCGCTGCAATGGCTCGGCGTCAGCATGATCCTGCTCGCTGTCGCCGGCATGCAGCGTGGCTGGGGGCCGCGCCGCTGGCGGGTGGCGACAGCGGCTTGAGCGCAGGGCAGTGTTAGAACCAGGCGCGAATCCCGAGCACCAGTCGCGCCTCGGCGTCATCGTCTTCGGCAGGCGTATTGCCATGGCTCTTGTTCCAGGTAAGCCCCACGTACGGCGCGAATTCGGGCCGCACTTGATAGCGCAAACGCAGCCCCAGTTCCGTGTTGCTCAGCCCTGAACCCACCTCACGCGCTTCATCGTTTTTGCCGTAGATATTCGCCTCGGCCAGCGGCTGGAGGATCCAGCGGTTGGTCAGCAGCAGGTCGTATTCGGCTTTCAATCGCAGGGCGCTCTGGCGGCGTTCGCCGAGGTAGGCGGTGGCCTCGGTTTCCAGGCCGTACAGTGGCGTGCCTTGAACGCCGAGCGCGGCCCAGGTTTGTGCCGGGCCGGGTTTGAAGTCTTGCCTGACTCCGAGCATTACGTCCCACCATGGGCTGACCGAATGGCCCCACAGTGTTTGCAGTTCGGCTTTGTCGGTGTGGCCGTCGACGCGCTCACCTTCGCTGCGCAGCCACAACCGGTCCACGTCGCCGCCAATCCAGCCATCCACATCCCACGCCAAGGCGCTGCCGGCGTCAAGGTGTTGCCATTCCAGGCGGTCGACCAGCAGATAGTGATTCAGCCCTTGGCCGTGGCTGTCATGACCGCTGTGCAGCGGCGCGAAGGCAGCCAGACGATCCGCCTCGGTGACCGCGCGAATCGGTGTTCGGCTCTGGTTCACGGTCGGTAACGGCGTGCCGCCCGCGCTCATGTCGTGGGCCATGGCGCCGTGGCCCATGCCTGACATATCCATGCCCTGCATGCTCCCGTGCATCGAGTGGTCCATCGTCTCGGCGGCGTGGGCGCTGGTGGCCAGGGCGGCGGCCAGCGTCAGTGAAATAAACGGCTTCATGTCGGCTGTCCTTCTTCCACGCGCACTTCGCGCATCATGCCGGCGCTCATGTGCATCAGCAGGTGACAGTGATAAGCCCAGCGGCCGAGGGCGTCGGCCGTGACGCGGTAGCTGCGTTTGGTGCCGGGTGGCATGTCGATGGTGTGTTTGCGCACCTGAAAGTTGCCGTGCTCGTCTTCCAGATCGCTCCATAAACCGTGCAGGTGGATGGGGTGGCTCATCATCGTGTCGTTCACCAACACAATGCGCACCCGCTCTCCATAAGTGAGGCGAATCGGCTCGGCCGCCGAAAACGGCACGCCATCGAACGACCAGGCGAATTTCTCCATATGCCCGGTCAGGTGAATTTCTAACGTGCGGCTGGGCTCGCGACCGTCGGGGTCGGCAAAACGGCTGCGCAGGTCGCCGTAGCGCAGCACCCGGCGGCCGTTGTCACGCAAGCCCAGGCCGGGGTCGTCGAGCTTGGCGCTGGGCTGCATCGTTTGCATGTCCACCAGCGGGTTGTCGGTTTCGCTAGCCGGATGGCTTTGCATGCCGGCCATTGCCGAGTGGTCCATGCCGGCCATTTGGCTGTGGTCAGTGGTCGCCATGGCGCCGTGATCCATGCCCATATCGGCCATGCTCAGTTGTGGGCGCGGGTCCAGCGGCGGTAGCGGTGCGCGCAAGCCGTGGCGTGTGGCCAAGGTGGCGCAGGCGTAACCGCTGCGGTCCATGGCCTGAGCGAACACGGTATAGGCCTCAGCGTGTTGCGGTTGCACGATGACGTCGTAGGTTTCCGCTGGCGCCAGACGCAATTCGTCGACAACAACCGGCTCGACGTACTGGCCATCGGCGGCCACCACCGTCAACTGCAAACCGGGAATGTGCAGGTCGAAATAGGTCATGGCGCTGGCGTTGATCAGCCGCAAGCGCAGGCGTTCGCCCGGTTGGAACAGGCCGGTCCAATTGCTATCGGGCGCATGGCCATTGACCAGGTAGGTATACGTTTGGCCGCTGACGTCGGCGATATCGGTGGGGGTCATGCGCATCTGCGCCCAGCTCAGGCGCTCGCTGAACGTGGCGCGCCAGCCATCGCGGCCCACATCCTCAATAAAGTCGCCGAGGGTGCGTTTATGCCCGTTGTAATAGTCGGCCTGCTTTTTCAGCGTGGGCAGCAGCCGATTGGGGTTTTCGTCGGTCCAGTCGCTGAGCAGCAGCACATGCTCGCGCTCGTAGGAAAACGGCTCCGGTTCGCGCGGATCAATCACCAGCGGCGCATACAGCCCGGCCTGTTCCTGCACCCCGGAATGGCTGTGATACCAGTAGGTGCCGTGCTGCTGCACGGTGAAACGGTAGGTGTACTGACCATTCGGCTCGATGCCGTCGAAACTCATGCCGGGCACGCCGTCCATGTTGGCCGGCAGCAAAATGCCGTGCCAATGCAGCGAGGTCACGTCGCTTAGGCGGTTGTTAACCCGCAGGGTCACGGTGTCGCCTTCACGCCAACGCAGCAGAGGGCCGGGCAGGGTGCCGTTAATGGTGATGGCGCTGCGCGGTGCGCCAGTGAAATTGACCGGCGTTTGCCCGATCACCAAATCGAATTCTGTGCCGCTGAGCCTGGCCGATTGCATGGCGGCGCCCTGTGCCCATGCGGGTTGCCGCCATAGGCCCAAACCGCTCAGTACGGTGCCGGCCGCCAGGCTTTTTACAAAGGTACGTCTGCTCTCCATAGGTGGATGTCCCGATCTCAACGTGGTGACTGCTCAGGGCGCGCAAAGCCCTGCGAACGGCAGCGTCAAGCTTGTCACGGTGGCAAGGTCAAGACTCGCGGGTTGCCGGAAACGGGTTTTTCCGATAGCGTGCGTGAAATTATTAGCGATTAATTTCACGCGCGTGAATTTGGATCTCCTATGTTTCAGCGTTCCGCCCAGCACGTTGACAGCTACTACGCCTACAGCTGCGCCCACCTGCTAAAGCCTCGCGCCCCGTTACAGGGTGAGCTCAGCACCGAGGTGGCAGTGATTGGTGCCGGTTTCAGTGGCCTGCACACAGCGTTGCGCCTGGCATTGGCCGGCAAGCGCGTGACCTTGATTGAAGCCAGCCGCGTGGCCTGGGCAGCCAGTGGCCGCAACGGCGGCCAGGCGATTCTCGGTTGGTCGTGCGACATGCCGCCATTGGAAGCCGCATTAGGCCTGGAACGTGCGCGGCGCCTGTGGGACAGCATGCGCTGGGCCGCACACGAGCTGCGCGAGCTACCCGGCCGCCACGGCTTCGACTGCGACTACCGCGCCGGCCACCTGTGGACCTCTGTATTAGCAAGACGCACCGCCATCCTTCACGAATGGCAGCACGAGGCCAGTCACAAGTGGGGCCACGATGCCCTGCAGTTTATTCCCCGCGAACAATTGCCCAACTGGGTCGCCAGCGAGCGTTACCAAGCGGGCTTGTACGATCCCGAAGGCGGCCATCTCAATCCGCTGAAACTGGCCCTGGGCCTGGCCGCCGCCATTGAAGCGGCGGGCGGGCAGATTTATGAGCACAGCAAGGCGCTCAGTTACCGCCAGGAAGGCGCCGGTTACGTGGTGAAAACGGAGCAGGGCAGCGTGCGCGCCGACGTGCTGGTGCTGGCCTGCAATGCGTATATCGACGAACTTGATCCGCCGCTGGCCAAGCGGGTGTTGCCGGTCGGCACCTACCAGGTGGCCACCGCGCCACTCGACGAGGCGCAGGCCAAAGCGCTGCTGCCGACTAACGCGTGTGTCACCGACAACCAGTTCGTGCTCGATTATTTCCGCCTCACGCCTGACCACCGCCTGCTGTTCGGAGGCGGCTGCACCTACCTCGGCGGCATGCCCAAGGATATCGCTGGCGCCACCCGGCCGTTTCTCGAACGGGTTTTCCCGCAACTGGCCGGCGTGCTCATCGAATTCGCTTGGGGCGGCCATATCGACATCACCCTCAAGCGCACGCCAGACATCGGTCGCGACGGCAACCGCTACTGGCTGCAAGGCTATTCCGGGCATGGCGTGCTGCCGACGCTCGCAGGCGCGCGGGCCGTCAGCGAGGCGATTCTGGGCGACGACGATTTGCTCAGCCTTTACCAAGGCCTGAACAACCCCGGTTTCCCTGGCGGCCGCTACCTGGCGGCGCCGTTGGAAGCGGTAGGCAAGGCCTGGTATCGCCTGCGGGACAGCCTGTGATGGAGCTCACCCCGATGACCAAAGAGGAAGAAATTGCCGCGCTGGCGATTTTGATTCACGACCTGCGCAAGCATAAGAACTACACCCTTAAAGAGCTGGCCGACAAAATCGGTCGCTCGGTGGGGTTTATTTCGCAAGTTGAGCGCGGTTTGTCTCGCCCAACCGTGGCCGATCTCACCGCCATCAGTCAGGCGCTGGGCGTGACCACCACGTATTTCTACAACCTGGCCAAGCCCAAGCAAGTGCCGTGGGTTACCCGGCCGGACGAACGCCGCACCTTGTACTTCGCCAATGGCATAACCGACATCCTGGTATCGCCCACCATGTCGGCCAGTTTCTCCATGCTCGAGAGCTTGTTAGAGCCTGGCTCCAGCTCTGGTGAACGAACCTTGAGCGACATTTCCGAGCAGGGTGGTTACGTGTTGGAAGGCGAGCTGACGCTGTGGCTCGCCGATGCCGATGAACCCGTCACCTTGCGCGCTGGCGATGCCTTCCAGCTCGACCGCCATGCCCATTGCCGTTACGGCAACCGCTCTGAACATCCGACCCGCGTGCTGTGGGTGTACACATGATCAACGCTGAAGGAAGCCCCGTTATGACCGCCGTTCCCGTGAGCGCCGAGCACGCCGACCTGTTGGCCGAAGTGCGCGCGTTTCGCCAACGCCACCCCGAGGTGCGTTATGTCGACCTGATCTGCCTGGATATTCCAGGGCACTTCTACGGCAAACGCTACCCGGTCGACATGCTCGAAAAAGTCGCCGCAGGCAGCGTCCTCAAGCTGCCGCAAAACTGCGTGCTGCTGGGCGTTCAGGGTGGTTTGTTCAAGATAGGCGACTACTGCTTCCACGACGGCGACCCCGATGCCGAGCGCCGCCTGGTGCCGGGCACACTCAAATTGGTCACCTGGGAAGCGCAGCCAGTCGGGCAGATGCTCATCACCTCCGACGGCACCGCCGCGCCGATTGAATTCGAGCCCCGTGAAGTGCTCGCACAGGTGCTGCAACGCCTGCGCAGCAAAGGCATTCATCCGGTGGTGGCGTTTGAACTGGAGTTCTACCTGTTCGACAAAAAGCTGCGCGACGGGCTGCCGCAATTCCCCCGCGACGAGCTGAGCGACGACGGCGACGACATGCCGAATATGCACATCGAACGCCTCTCGCGTTTTGCGCCGGTGCTCGATGAGATGGTGGAAACCGCGCGGCTGCAAGGCATCGACACCACCGTGATTACCGCCGAGCTAGGCCCGGGTCAGTTTGAAATCAACTTCGGCCACCTCGACGATGGGCTCAAGGCCGCCGACTGGGCCGCTTTGTTCTGCCGCAGCACCCGTGGCGTTGCACTCAAGCACGGCTATCGCGCCAGCTTTATGGCCAAGCCGTACCTCGAGCATCCTGGCAGCGGCATGCATGTGCACGTCAGTCTGTATGACGCCGAGGGCAACAATGTGCTGGCCGCCAATGAGCAACAAGCGCTGCGCCATGCCGTGGCCGGCTGCCTGGAATTGCTGCCGCACTGCATGCCGATTTTCGCGCCGAACCAGAACGCCTACCGCCGCCTGGGCGGCACGGTGAACGCCGCGACCCGCGCCAGCTGGGGTTATGAAGACCGCGACGCCTGCGTGCGCATTCCTGAATCGGACGCGAAAAATCTGCGCATCGAGCACCGTATTTCCGGCGCCGACGCCAACCCGTATCTGGTGCTGGCGGCCATTTTGGTCGGCCTTGAACAGGGCCTGGCCAACGGTCGCGAGCCGATTGCGCCGCTCAACGAAGACCGCAACAGCGGCCTGGATTTCCCGCTGGATATTCTCCAAGCCGTGCGGGACATGCAGCAGCAACCCGAGCTGCGCGCCGGTCTTGGCGCCGAGTTTGTCGACGTGTACTGCGAGAACAAGCGCCAAGACCACCTGGCCTTTCTGCAAGAAATCAGCGCCCGCGAATACCGCTGGTTCCTCTAATTTTTTCCGCCGGGCGCATCGTGCCGGGCCGTAAGGAGTGCGTATGAGCAAGTCAGCCAACAACCCGAAAACACTGGAATGGCAAGCATTGAGCGACAGCCACCACCTGGCGCCGTTTAGCGATTACAAACAGTTGAAACAGGTCGGTCCGCGCATCATCACCAACGCCGACGGCGTGTACCTGTGGGACAGCGAAGGCAACAAGATTCTCGACGCCATGGCCGGCCTCTGGTGCGTGGCCATCGGCTATGGCCGCGATGAATTGGCCGATGCCGCCGCCAAGCAGATGAAGCAGCTGCCGTTCTACAACACCTTCTTTATGACCGCGCATCCGCCAGTGCTGGAACTGGCGAAAACCATCGCCGAGCTGGCGCCGCCGCACATGAATCATGTGTTTTTTACCGGCTCAGGGTCGGAAGGTAACGACACCATGCTGCGCATGGTCCGTCACTACTGGCAGGTGAAGGGCAAGCCGCAGAAGAAAGTCATCATCGGGCGCGTCAACGGCTATCACGGTTCCACCGTGGCCGGCGCCGCGTTGGGCGGTATGCAAGGCATGCACGACCAGGCCGGCACGCTTCCCGACATCGTGCATATTCCGCAGCCCTACTGGTTCGGCGAAGGCGGTGACATGAGCCCGGCCGAGTTCGGCATTTGGGCCGCCGAGCAGTTGGAAAAGAAAATTCTCGAAGTAGGCGAAGACAAGGTCGCGGCGTTTATTGCCGAGCCGATCCAAGGCGCCGGCGGCGTGATTATTCCGCCCGACACCTACTGGCCGAAGGTGCGCGAGATTCTCGCCAAGTACGACATTCTGTTCGCCGCTGACGAAGTGATCTGTGGCTTCGGCCGCACCGGCGAATGGTTCGGCAGCGACTACTACGGCAACACGCCCGACCTGATGACCATCGCCAAGGGCCTGACCTCGGGTTACATCCCCATGGGCGGCCTGATCGTCAGCGACAAGGTGGCGCAAGTGATCAACGAAGGCGGCGATTTCAACCACGGCTTCACCTATTCCGGGCACCCGGTAGCGGCGGCGGTGGCGCTGGAAAACCTGCGGATCATTCGCGAAGAAAAGATTCTGGAAACCGTACGAGCTGAAACGGCGCCTTACCTGCAACAGCGTCTGCGCGAACTGGCCGACCATCCGTTGGTAGGGGAAGTGCGTGGGTTGGGCATGTTGGGCGCGATCGAACTGGTGAAAGACAAAGCCACGCGCGCTCGGTACGAAGGCAAGGGCGTGGGCATGATCTGCCGTGGGCATTGCTTTAATAACGGCCTGATCATGCGCGCCGTGGGCGACACCATGATCATTGCGCCGCCGCTGGTGATCAGCAAAGCCGAGATTGATGAGCTGGTGGAGAAGGCGCGTAAGTGTCTGGATTTGACCTTGGCTGATTTGTAAAACCGTGGGTGCAGCCGCCCCTCACCCTAGCCCTCTCCCCGGAGGGGCGAGGGGACTTGAACGAGGTTTGGCCGCAATCACCGCTTAGGCTCCCCTCGCCCGTTTACGGGAGAGGGGCTGGGGGAGAGGGCTGCTGCGTCCACAATCCCTGTCTAGTCCTGAAATAGGTTTACACCTGTTTCAATCTCAAAACGCCCGATGCACCGCATCGGGCGTTTTGTATTTC